>DASZYH010000051.1:0-18921 GCA_035545515.1 Opitutaceae bacterium | reverse complement strand
CGCCTTTCCAATTTCCCGATTTTCCCGGTTTTCTGAATTTTCCCGCATGGATGCCCTTCCTGTTCTCTCCCCGGCCGAAGTTCGCGTCCTCGGCTCGCTGGTTGAAAAGCAAATCACGACGCCGGACTATTATCCGCTCAGCCTCAACGCGCTGGTAAATGCCTGTAATCAGCTCACCAACCGCGAACCGGTCGTGTCGTTCGACGACCAGACCGTGCTGAAGGCGATCGATGGGCTCCGGGACAAGCGTCTCGCCACCCTTTTCCACGGCGCCGAGAGCCGCGTTGCCAAGTACCGTCACGCGCTCGGCGATGTCATCCTGCTCACGCCGGCGGAGACGGCCATCGTCTGCGTCCTCCTGCTGCGCGGACCGCAGACGCTCGGGGAACTGCGCAGTCGCTCTGAGCGGCTGTTCGCCTTCGACAATCTCGGCGAAGTCGAGGCGGCGCTCAACGGACTGCTCACCCGGGATCCTCCGCTCGTCACCAGGCTGCCCCGGGCACCCGGCACGAAGGAGTCGCGCTATGCGCACCTGCTGTCGGGACCGGTCGACGCTCCTGCCGCCGAAAGTGCCGGCGCCGCCGACTCCGCCACTTCATCCGCCCCCTCGCCCAACCCGGCGCCTGACGCCGTCACCGTCACCCGCCTCGAGCAGGAGCTGGCCGACGTCCGCCGCGAACTCGCCGAGCTGAAACACCAGTTCGCCGATTTCCGGAAGCAGTTCGAATGACCTGGTGTGCGACGGGCACGACCGCCTCGCCCCCGCACCGGACAGCGTACGCGACGGAATCGCCTCGGACATTCCGTGTGTCCATCCCTGTAGGCCGCGAGCTTGCTCGCGCCGGATTGGAGCGATGGCGCCCGCAAGCGGGCGGCCTACGATTCAGATGCCTCCTGATCTTTAACACTATCCGGCGGAATCGTGCCGACAAAACACGATTCCCCAATGCTACGAGACGCGGGATCAGCAGTTGTAGGCGCGGTGCCCCCACCGCGCGGGAAGATGCGGACATTGCGCCTCGCGGGGTGAGGGCACCCCGCCCACAACCATGCATTGTTCTCCGCTTCGAGCTTCGGTTGCGGCAGAGCTGCGCTGGGTTCATAGGTGTTGATCTGTGGTTCAACTGAATCATTCCGGCGACACTCGGCGTTCCCTCCGTATTCGACTGACCTGCGGAATCGTGCCGAAAAAACATGATTCCCCAATGCTACGAGACGCCGAAATCGATGAGATGTGGGCGCGGTGAGGTCACCGCGCCTACATTGCTTTCAGCTCTGGGCTCTCAGCTCTTTGCTTCGGATGCGGCTTCGCCGCGTCAGGTCGATTCGTGCCCCTTCGTGGTTTCTCCACTGCCTGGTTCCGGCTCCGGTTCGACTCCGGTGCCAGCTGGCCTGGGCATAACATCGCGAATTTTTAGGTTTTCGCGCCGCAAAAACCCCGGTTCACTGCGCCCCTTGTGAAGCAAAGCATCGTCACCCTCGACATGGAGGGCGTTCTCACGCCCGAAATCTGGATCGCCGTCGCCGAACGGACCGGCATCCCGGCGCTCCGCCGCACGACGCGTGACGAGCCCGATTACGACAAGCTGATGCGCTACCGCATCGACTTGATGGACCAGCACGGGATCACCCTGTCGAAGATCCAGGAGGTCATCGGCGGACTGCGCCCTCTCCCCGGCGCGCTGGCCTTTCTCGATGCGCTGCGCGAGCGCACGCAGGTGATCATCCTCTCCGACACCTTCGAGCAATTCGCCCAGCCGCTGATGCGCCAGCTCGGCTGGCCCACACTGTTTTGCCACCGGCTCATCGTCGAAAACGACCGGATCACCGGGTACCAACTGCGCATGCGCGACCAGAAAAAGGCGTCGGTCGCCGCGCTCCAGACGCTGAACTACACCGTGATCGCCGCCGGTGATTCGTTCAACGACACGACGATGCTCGGCCAGGCCGACCATGGCATCCTGTTCAGCGCGCCCGACAACGTCGTGCAGCAGTTCCCGCAATTTCCCTCGGTCCACGACTACGACGCACTGCTGAAGTTGATCGTCGCGAAGCTCTGAGGGTCAGGCGTTGGTAGGGCGGCCAGTCCCTTGGCCGGCTTGGCGGAAGGGACTCCGCACCCTACCCGCGATCGTAATCGGGTGGCCGGGCCCCACCGTGATGCGTTTCGCTCGGACCGACGTCGGCGGGGTCAGGCGACCCCGCCCTGCATCTTCAATCGCCCCTCACTTCGGCGCCATTTCGCTCGTGAAGACGTACTTCCCGGACCCGACCCGGTAAACCGCGGCTCCGTTTTCAAACCGCTCGAAACGCACGTCCTTCGCCCGCGCCGCCGGCTGGCCGCCCTCCTGAACCGTGTCCGCGTTCGCCGCCGGCACCCGTACCGTCGCGGTGGTGTTCGCCGGAATGTCGATGGCGAGGTGCAGCCGGTTCCCCTCGCGCTTCCAGCCACTTTCGATCCGCCCTGAAATCGACCGATAGCTCGCGTGCGCCCACGTGAGGCCGTCGGCGATCGCCGGCGCAATCACGATGGTCCGGTAACCCGGGGCATCCGTGTCGATGCCCGCCACGTCGCGGTACAAATACTCCGCGACGGACCCAAACGAATAATGGTTGAACGAATTCATCGCGATGGTCTGGAAGCCCTTTTCAGGCGTCCATCCGTCCCAGCGTTCCCACACCGTTGTCGCCCCGTTCTTCACCTGGAACAGCCACGACGGGAAGGTTTCCTGGAGGAGCACGCGGTACGCCGCTTCGTCCCGCCCCGCGTTGTGCAACGCGGGGAGCAGCCGCGGGGTGCCGACAAAGCCCGTGCCGAGATGCCAGTCCCGGCCGGCCAGCAGCGCCACAAACTTGTCCGCCACCTTCGGCCTGATGTCCGGGGTGAGCAGATCCCAGGCGAACGCCAGCGCATACGCGACCTGGTGGCTGTTCTTGATCGTGCCGTCCTCCGCGACGAACGCCCGTTGGAACGCCGCCCGTTCCTGTTCTGCGAGCGTCGCGTACCGGTCCGCCTCCGCCCCCCGTCCAATCGCCTTCGCCATGTCGGCCATCGCTCCGGCGAGATACGCATGGTACGCCGTCTCGATCTCGGTCGTCGGCGCGCCGCCGTCGAGGTTCAGATGGTCGCCGATGCCGCGGCCGCGCAATGCGACCACCCCGTCCTTCGTCTGGTCCGCGACCCACGCCATGTACCGGTTCATGGCGTCGAAGTTCCGCTCCACGATCCGCGTGTCTCCATAAACCCGGTACATCGTGTAGGTGCAGACGAGCGCCGAGTCGCTCCATCCCGCCGAGGTCCACGCCGTGCCGAACAGCGGGGCCACGTTGCCGAACGCCCCCGACGGCAGCTGGGTGTCGCGCACCAGCGTCTCGAGCCACCGCGTGAAGAAGCCGGCGATGTTGAAATTGTACGAGCCCGCCCGGATGAAGAACTCCGCGTCGCCCGTCCACCCCGCGCGTTCATCGCGCTGCGGGCAGTCCGTCGGCACCTCCAGGTAGTTCCCTTTCTGGCCCCAGATGACGTTATGCACGAGTTGGTTCACCAGCGGGCTCGAACACTCGAATGATCCCGTCCGATCCATCGCCGAGTGCACGACGATTCCGGTCACGTCACCCAGCTCCGGCTTGGCGTCGAGCCCGGTGACCTCGACGTACCGGAATCCGTGGAACGTGAAATACGGTTCGAGCAGCTCTTCGCCGCCGCCGCGGAGCCAGTACACGTCAACCGCATTGGCCCCGCGGAGATTCGACGTGTACAGCGTTCCGTTCGGATTCAGCATCTCGCCGTGCCGGACCATGATCTTCTGCCCGGCCTGCCCGCGCACCTTCAGCCGGACCCAGCCGACCATGTTTTGCCCGAGGTCGAACGTCCACGCGCCGGGCCTTGGCTCGGTCAGCGCCCTGGCCGGCAGTTCGTCCGACACCCGGGTCGGATCCGCGTTCGCCGGCTCCACGACGAATGGCGCCAGCGGTTTCGCCGGATCGATCGGACGGACGCCGGTCGCCACGCCTTGCCACTCCCGATCGTTGAACCCCGGCGCCGACCAGCCGCTCCAGGCCAGCCGGGCGTCGTAGGCGCACCCGGCCATGATGTCCGCGTGCCGGATCGCGCCGAACGCGCCGCGCCATGAACCATCGGTCGCGACCGTCGCCCGGGTGCCGTCGGCATACTCGATTTCGAGCTGGGCCAGCAGCCGCGGATGCCCGCCATAGAAATACCTCCGGCCGGTGTACCCCAGCACGCTCGCGTACCAGCCGTCCCCGATGATCCCACCGAGCGCGTTTTCGCCGCGCCGTACCTGGGCTGTCACATCGTAGGTCTGGTACTGCACCCGTTTGTGAAAATCCGTCCAGCCGGGGGTCAGGTGATCATGGCCGACCCGGGCGCCATTGAGCTCCATCTCGTACGCGCCAAGTGCCGTCACATAAAGCATCGCCCGCCGCACCGGCTTCGTCACCGCGAAGTCTTTCCGAACGTACGGCGCCGGCGGCAGCCAGTACGTAAACGTCTGCGGCGGTCCGTCCCACGGGTTCCGCTTCATCGGCGGCGATACCACCGGCTTCCAGCTTTCATCGCTGAAACCGGGTTCGGCCCATCCGGCGGTCGGTTTCATCGCAAACCGCCAGGTCGTGTCAATCGGCAGCACCTGTTCCGAACCGTCGTCCAGCCGGAGTTCAATTTCGCCGAGCGCCGCGGGCACGTACCCGTCGCGCTGGGTGATCTCCAATCCGATCACGTTCTGCCCGGGCTTCACGAAGCGCGTGATCTCCACGGGCGCAATCTGCTCCCAGCGCGAGATCACCCCGGCCGAGCGTCCGTTCACCAGCACCGTCGCCACCTGGTCGACCGACGCGGCCAGCGCAGCCTTCGTGATCGTGCGGCCGGCGGGCACGGTGAACGTCCCGCGCAGGTACGCGGAAACCGGCGCCGTTTTTGAGGGCGGCGTGTCGGCATATACCCACTTCTGGCGCGCGAGACGCTCGCGGGCGGCGTCGTCCAGGACCGAGCCGTCGTTTGGCGGCGTTGCATCGAGCCCGATCCACTCCGCCTTCCAGTCCGCCGGCCCGAGCAGGCCGATGCTCCAGTGCGCCGGAGCGCTCCAGTCGCTGGCCCGTCCGTCCTGATCCCAAACCCGCACCTTCCACCAGCACGACTGTCGTGCGGTGAGCGGCTGCCCATCGTACACGATCTGCTGCATCGCGTCCGACTTCACCTGTCCCGTGTCCCACATATCCGCTTTGCCGGAGGTGAGCCGCTCGCGCGTGGTCGCCACGAGGATCTGGTACGCCGACTGTCGGACGCCGCGGGCATTTGCATCCGCCTGGAGAATCCAGCCGAGTCGCGGCTTCAGTTCCCCGATTCCTTCGGGGTTCGCACGATATTCGCAACGCAGGTCGGCGACCGAAACCCGGCCATAGCCGGCCACGGCAGCAAGCACCAGCAAGGACAGTCCAAGAAGGCTTTGGCGGCGCAGAAGGTTCATCATGGGGTGCGGATGCGCTAGAGCAGATGACCCGCGCCCGCAAAGCCAACCCGCTCCGACCGTCAGAAACACGCGCTCGCCGCCGTCGATCACACGTCTCCCCTTCCGCTTCGGTCGCAACCCAGCCGTGTTTGGCCACGCCGTGACATCACCGCTCCACCGTTCCGGCCGTGCCTCCCGGTGGCCCGCGGAGGATTTGCCATCCGCGATATATCATGCGACGACCACGCTCGCGTGAAGACGCGGTTCATCGTCAATCCCCGGTCGGGACGCGCAGTGGCGCATCTTTCCGAAATCCGCGCGTTCGCGGACCGGCGTGCCGCGGAGGTCGTCATGACCACCCACCGCGGCCACGCGACCGAACTCGCCGCCGATGCCGCCGCCCGCGGCATCGCGCTGGTCGTCGCCGTCGGGGGCGACGGTACCCTCAATGAGGTCGCCTCCGCGCTCGTCGGTACCGACGTGACGCTCGGCCTGGTGCCCTGCGGATCCGGCGACGGCCTCGGGCGGCACCTCGGCATCCACGGTCCGGTCCGACGCGCGCTCAACCTTCTCGACCAGGGGCATTCGCGATGGATCGACAGCGGCACGGCGGACGGCCACCCGTTCTTCACCGCGGCCGGCATTGGGTTCGAGGCCGAGATCGCGGCGCGGTTCAACCGGCTGCAACGTCGCGGGTTCCTCCGCTATCTCTCGACCGCCGCCATGGCCTGGCGGGAGTGGCAGCCGCGGGAATATGAGGTCACCTCGCCTTTCGGCATGGAACGGTTTCGCGCCTTCACCCTCGTCGTCGCGAATGCCAACCAATATGGCAACGGCGCGAAAATCGCCCCCCGCGCGCTCGTCGACGACGGGGCCCTTGATCTCACCGCGATTCCGCCGATCACCCTGGTCAATGCGCTGCCCATGGTCGCCCGTCTGTTCGGCGGCCGGATCGACACCGCCCGCGGCCTGCTCACGCGACGCGCCGGAGAGTTCCGGATTGTCGCGGAGGGTCCGATGCTGCTCCACACGGACGGCGAGGTGCATTCGGCGGGCAGTCGAATCGAATTTCGCGTCCGTCCGGCGAGCCTCCGCATCCTCGTGCCACCCGGGTGACTGGGCCTCTTCTCGCAATATGATTGTATACAGGCTGAGGGCGTCCACCGATGGCGGCCTGATTTCGCTAAACTACAGTTGGGGAATGACGATGCATAAGGCCCCACATGAAACCATCGCCTTTCATCGCGTTCTTTCTGGCGGCAGCCGGCATCGTCAGCGCGCAGGATCATGCGACGTCGCCGGCACTCACCCCATCATGGAGCGCCGCGCCGTCCGCGTCGGGCTACTATATCAACTCAACCGCGATCTCCGGTGATGGAGCACGCGCCATCGGCGGAACTTTCTTTCACAGCTACACTGTGACCGGACGCGATGCCTCGTCCGGCACGTTCGGCACGTACTGCTATTCCGCAAACGGCACCCAACTCTGGAAGGACGAATTCACCGGCTGGCAGGGTGTCTATTGGGTCGACATTTCGAACGACGGCGCATGGGCAGCCTCGGGCGGCTGGTACTCCCAAAATCCATATCGCGGCTTCGTTCGCGCCTACAACGCCGCCAACGGGCAGACGGTTCTCAGCGCGTACACCAGCGACCGGGTCAACCAGGTCGCACTTTCCGCCGACGGCACCTGGCTCGTTTCCGGCGCCGAGTCGGTCATCCTCTGGCATCGCGTGGGCGGAAAATATGTCCAGGCCGATGTGTTCAAGCCCACGGCCGCGTCCGATTCGATTCAGACGATCGCGCTGTCGGCTGACGGCAGCCACCTCGTCGCCGGGGATTTTGCCGGGTCGGTCATGCTCTTCTCCATCACGGACGGAAAGCTCGGCACGCCGACAACCTGGACGCTCCCCGGGGGCGGCTACAGCCATTGCGTGCGGATCAATCCCGCTGGCACGTTCTTCGCCGCGGGAGGTTCCAGCGGGAATTTCTATCTCTTCAACGTGGCGCAATTCCTTGCGTCCGGACAACCTGTGACCTCCTACCACGTCGCCGGGGCCGGCAGTGTATACGGCGTCGCGGTATCAGCGTCGGGCGATGCGTTTGTCGGCATCGTCAACGCGCAATCGACGCAGGGATGTGTGTATTACGTACTGGGCACTCCGGGCGCCGGCACGCTGCGATGGACGTTCCCTACCCAGCACAATCCCAATAGCGTCAGTCTGAACTCGAACGCGGGACTCGTCGCCGTCGCGGACGGTCATCCCGACGGCACCCCGGGCTCGTTCTATCTTCTGAAGGCGGGCACCGGCACGCTGCTCGGCACGTACGGAACCTCCAATATGAGCTGGCCGATCGAGATTGCCTCGAACGGATCAGCGCTGATCGGCGGCAGTGACGACTCCCACCTATATTACTTCCCAGCCCTCACCATCGGGTCCGCTGGCCGGCGATCCAAATAACCAGGCCGGACCGGCATTCGACTCTTTACTGCCGGTCGGGATTTCGCCATGCCCCGGTGCCGCTTGTGACGAATCGTCATGGGCGCGCTTCCTTGTGCTTCAACGCATGAAATTGTCCGAATCCCGGCCGGCGCTGGTCTGCGCGGCATATTTCGCGCTCCACCTGGCCGCCCAGCTTTCCGCCCGGCTGTTTGAGATCACGCCCGGGATCTCGGTCTGGTATCCACCCTGCGGATTAGCCCTTTCGCTGCTCGTCATGCTCGGGCCGCGCTACGCTCTGGTTGTCTTTGCCGCCAATGTCGCGGGCGCGTTCGTCGTGCCCGGCTTTCCCCGGTGGTGGGCGCCTCTCGTCTTCCCGGCCCTGATCACCGCCAACTACGCCGGAGTCGCCTGGCTCGTGCGTCGGTTCTTCGGTGGCGATCTCCTCCCGGGCAGCACCGGACGGACCGTCGCGCTCGCCGGGGTCCTCCTCGGCGCGCCCCTTCCGGCAGCCGTGGTCGGCACCGAGCTGATCCGGATCATTCACGCGAATCTATCGCCCGCCTTCCTGCTCACCGCGAGTCAGTGGTGGCTGGGCGATGTCACGGGGCTGCTCACCATCGTTCCCGCCGTCATGGTGTTCGTCGCCCCCTGGCTCGAACGGAAGCCTCATCCGCTGCAGGACTGGCATTGGAGTGGACGCTTGTCGTTCGGGTTCGTCGCCCACGCCCTCGCGTTGGTGGCGGCGCTGTGTCTCGTCTTCGCCCCGCTCCACGTCCTTCCGAACAGCGCATTATATATCTGCTTTGTTCCACTCACCTGGACGTGCCTCCGCTACGGACTGCCTGGCGCCACGCTCGCGACCGTGCTGCTCACGATGGGCACCCTGATCGGGATGCATCTGTCGCCCGCGAACCAAGAGTCATCGCTCCTGAGCTTCCTCCTTTTCGCCACCGTCCTTTCCGTCCTCGGGCTCGGACTCGGATCGGCCGTCACTCACCGCAACCAGGCGCTCGCCGAGCTTTCAACCAGCCGCGCCCGCTTCGATCGGGTGATTGCGGGGGCGCGGCTCGGCCTGTGGGACTGGAACATCGCGACCGGCAGCGTCGTTTACAACCGGCATTGCGCCGAGCTGTTGCATCGCAAGGACCGGCCGCTCGCCACCACGCCGGCCGCCTGGAACGAAACGATTCATCCGGCGGACCGCCAGCGCGTCGAATCCGCGCTCCAGGCCCACCTGCGGGCCGATTCCCCGCTCTACGAGGCCGAATATCGCGTGCGCACCGACGACGGCCGCTGGCGCTGGGTGCATAGCCGCGGGTCGGTCGTCCAGCGCGACGAGGGTGGCAATCCGCTCCTCGTCTCCGGCACGCATCTCGACATCACCGATCGCAAGGTGGTCGAGGCCGCGGCCCATCGGCTGCTCACGATCGTCGAGACCACCACCGACTTCGTCGTCACGATCGATGAGCGCGGTCAGATCGTTTACGTCAACCAGTCCACCCTCGCGCTCCTCGGACTGCCCGATCGCGCCGCCCTGGAGGGACAGCCGTTCCGCAGTATCTTCACGATCCGTTCCGGCGTGGTCCTCCAGACGGAGATCATCCCGCGCGCGATCGCGCACGGGGCCTGCCAGGGCGAGCTGGCGCTCAAGGACAAGGATCAGCGCGAGATTCCAACCTCGTTCGTCGCGCTCGTGCATCCCGAGGCGGAGGGCGAAGGCTCGCTGCTTTCGCTGGTGATGCGCGACATCTCCGCCCAAAAGCGCGCCGAGGCGGCGAAGCTGGACGATGAGCGGCGGATTCTGCAGGTGCAGAAGGCCGAGAGCCTGAGCGTGCTGGCCGGCGGCATCGCCCATGACTTCAACAACCTCCTGACGGCCATTTCCGGCAACGCGGCGCTCCTGCGCGAGGATCTGGGCCTGCCCGAGGAGCAGCACGGGCCGCTCACGCAGATCGAAATCGCCGCCACGCGCGCCGCCGACCTCTGCCGCAATATGCTGGCCTACGCCGGGCGGTTCCAACTCACCCTCGCGGAGGTCAGCCTCAACGCACTGGTCGAGGAATCCCGCGAATTGGTCCACGCCGCGGTCAGTCGGAAGATCACGATCGAAACCAACCTCGCGCCCAACCTCCCGCCGATCAAGGGTGCCGCTTCGCAGTTGCAGCAGGTGGTGATCAATCTCGCGCTGAACGCCCACGAGGCGATCGGCGACGAGGCCGGCCGGATCACGCTGCGGACCCGGTACGAGGAATACGGCAACTCGCCGAACGAACCGCGCCTCGATGCGATGCCGCCCGGCCAGTACGTCGTCCTCGAAATCGAGGACACCGGCTGCGGCATTCCCGAGGATCTCCGCACCAAGATTTTCGAACCGTTCTTCACGACGAAGCCGCATGGCCACGGTCTGGGACTTTCCGCGGTCAAGGGAATCATCCGCGCGCACGGCGGCGCGATCCGCATCAGCGACGCCCGGCCGCGGGGAACCCTCTTTCGCATCTGGCTCCCGGCCGTCAAGACGGTCCCGGCACCGGCGGCCGTCCCAGCGGCCGGCACCGCCCCCTGGCAGGGTTCCGGTCTCGCGCTGATCGTCGACGATGAGGCGATTGTCCGGACAGTCATCGCCCGGCTGGTGGAACGTCTCGGCTTCACGACGATCACCGCCGGCGATGGCGTCGAGGCCGTCGAGCTCTTCCACAAGCATCATCAGGATCTCCGATTCGTTCTCACCGATCTCACGATGCCCCGGATGTCGGGCGACGAGGCGATCATCGAGATGCGCCGGATCAACCCCAATGTCCCCGCGCTGCTGATGAGCGGCTATCCGGAGAAGATGACCGCGAACAATTTCGTGCTCGCCAGTCCGTCCGCGCTGCTGATCAAGCCGCTCCCCCTGCCTGTCCTCCAGAAAACGCTCAGCCAGGTCGTGCCCTGCTCCTGAGCCGCCTCCGCCCCTGGCTTGTACAGTTGCATGTGGTAGGGCGGTGAGTCCCTTCACCGCCTGATTGGCCATCAGAGCAGTCTCTGATCGACCGAACCGCGGCGAAACTCCGTCGCCTATTGCGCCTCCGAAAACGCGACCACCCGGTCCCGCCCCCGGAGCTTGGCCGCATACAGCGCCTTGTCGGCCGCCGCCAGCAGCGCTTCGGCCATCAACGCGTCATGTGGCAGGACCGCCACGCCGATGCTCGCCGTGATCGTCACCGTCACGCCGGGGGCCGCGACGATCGGGGTTCGCTTGATCGCGTTCCGGACGCGTTCCGCGATCTCCAGCGCCGCGCTGATCCCGCTCTGCACCACGATGATTCCGATCTCCTCGCCGCCAAATCGCGCCACGCGGTCGACGTTGCGAACCTCCCCGTGCGTCCGACCGGCCACCTCGCGAAGGACGACATCTCCGGCCGGATGCCCGTGCGCGTCGTTCACCGTCTTGAAATTGTCGATGTCCAGCATGAGCAGCGCGAGCGAGTCGTTGAACCGCACCGCCCGTTCGTGCTCCTCTTCGAGGATCCGGTCGAACTCCCGCCGGTTGAGGAGCCCCGTCAGTTCGTCGCGGGTCGCGAGTTGACGCAGCGCCTCGAATGACTCGGAAAGCTTGACGGCGTAACGGAGCGACCGCTCGAGCATCCGCGGCGTGATCTCCCCCTTCACGAGGTAATCGAGCGCTCCCGCGTTCATCGCTTCGACGTCGATCTTGGCGGAGGTTTCGGCGGTGAGAAAAACGATCGGCGTCCGGCATCCCTGGGTGAGCGCCTCGCGGATCAGCTGCAATCCATCCCGCTCTCCGAGCTGGTAGTCCAACAGACAGGCCGCATACCCGCCGCCGAGCAGCTTCGCCAGACCCTCCTCATAGGTGCCCGCCCACTCCAGTTCGTATTGTTCCCGCGGGAAATGCTTGAACTGGGCACCCGTCAGCCGGAATTGCGCACGGTCGTCGTCGATGAGCAGCACTCGCCGAAGCATGCCCTAGGGGAAGAGCAGAAGTCACCGGGTGACAAGTACCAACCCGCAACCCGGCGGGGTCGCGCTCACTCAAGAGCGGTTTAACTTGAGTCGTTACCGTCGGCACGGCGCGGAGCCCCGTCCGCGCCATGGTTCGATGTAGCAGGGCGGGGTCGCCGAACCCCGCCTTGGCTGGGAGCGGAGTCCCAGTACCCCCAACCATCGCGCCCGCCCTGCCGTGTACAGGTGCATGCGGTAGGGCGGTGAGTCCCTTCACCGCCACAGCTGGCTGGGATCGCAGTCCCAGCCCTGCCAGCTACCAGCTGAGGCATCGCGCCGGCTGTGAAAAAATACCAACCCCGTCGTCCGCGCCCGTCAGCCCTGCTTGCCTCCGCGCTTCGTTCCCGCTGCCAGGTCTGCGGCCCTCGCGCCGATGGCGGCGGGAATTTTCCCGCGATCAGCGAGATTGTCCCGGATGCAATTCACGAGCGCGCTCCCCACCACCACGCCGTCGGCGTGCGCGGCAACCTGGGCGACCTGCGCCCGGGTGCCGATCCCGAATCCAACGACCACCGGCGATTTCGCGTGGGCCCGGATCCGGGCCAGCGCCTCCGGAATGTTTCCCGCCACCTGGTCACGGACGCCGGTCACGCCCTCGCGCGAAACGTAGTACAGGAAACCGGTGGCGGCCGCCGCGATCTTCGGCATGCGCGCATCGGGCGTCGTGGGTGCAACGATGAAAATCGTGTCCACGGCATGCTGGCGGCACGCCGCCGCGACGTCGTCCGCCTCTTCCGGCGGCAGGTCGAGCGTGAGAATCCCATCCACGCCGGCCTCGTGTGCCGCGCGCACATACGCGTCGACTCCGTTCGCAAACACGAGGTTGTAGTAGGTGTAGAACACGATCGGCGTCTGGCTGAATTCCCGGATCCGCCGCACGAGCTCAAACACCCGCGCCGCCGTCATCCCGCTTTCCAGCGCGCGTTGCGCGGCCAGTTGATTCGTGAGCCCATCCGCCAGCGGATCGGAAAACGGCACGCCGAGTTCGAGGACATCGACGCCGTTCGACAGCAGCGCGCGGCACACCGCGAGTGACGTGTCGAAATCCGGATCACCCGCACAGACATACGCCACGAAGGCGGCGCGGTTCTCACGTCGGGTGCGGGCAAAAGTGTCGGCGAGTCGGGACATACGGCCCTGCGATCAAGCCGCCGCCCACCGGGAAAGTGAAGGTGAAAGTGCGACCGCACCGTGGCAGTCTGTCAAAAACCGCCGCTGGGACTGACCATGGGGATTTTCGATTTTTGATTTCGATTTTCGAGTGAGACGCCCCCCATAGCCGCCACCGCCTCTCCTTAGCTGCGAGCGTGTCCGCCGTAGCTTCAGCGAAGGAGGAGCCCCAGCGAGCGAAACCATCCACTCGAGAACTATCTGATTTCAGCGTTTCAGCTTTTCGTCTGGGCCGCCCCCTCCTCCTACACCTCGAACTCCACCACGACCGGCAGATGATCCGACAACATCGAGCGCACCACCTCGCACCGCACGCTCGAGCACCCTTCCGGCAGGAACACAAAATCGAGGGCCCGCCGCGGCATCGGGGAGGGAAACGTCAGGCCGACCGCCGGATGCAGGGAATACTCGCAATAATCGGACAAATGACTGAGCAGCGCCGCAGTGGCATCATCCTGCGTGTTCGGATTGTTGAAGTCCCCGCAGACGATCGGAGGCGCCACCCAGCGGCTCGCGTGGAGCCGGTGCTTTTCCCGCAGCCACGCAAGCAGCCGCTCGAGTTGCCGCAGCCGCTGCGCCCGCGAGCCGAAATGCAGGTGCAGGTTCACCAGCGGAAGGATCCGCCCGCCAACCTCCAATTCGACGTACAGGAAGCCCTTTTCCCCCAACTGGCGTTGTCCGAACACCACCGTCTCCGCCACGCGGATCGGCAGTCGCGACAGCACCGCATTGCCATAGCTGAGATTCAGGAGACCCGACCTCTGGTTATTGATGCCAAAAATGGCGTGCGGGAAACGGGTGTGGACGCGCAGGTAATCGAGGTGATCGAAGTTTCCCGCCCAGCGGGAGCGCTGGTCGATTTCCTGCAGGGCAACGACATGAGGCGCGAGTTTATCCAGGAGGGTTGCGATCCGCCTGAGGTTCACGCGCAGCTTCCGCTGGGAGGTCAGTCCCTGGATTGGCGTGAGCCCCCGCCCATGCGCGATGTTGAAGGTAACGAGGCGAACCCTCGGCATGCTGAAACAAAAGCCCGCCCATCCCCAACGCGCAAGTTCCTCCACGCCATCTGAATTTCCCGCGCCCCGTCCTCCGACGTCCGCGCCGGCCTGCCCCGGTCGACCCTCCAGGGCGCGCTCACCCCCGCGTCGCCAGCGTCACGCCGGCCGCTCGCATCTCGTCAACCGCACGGACGCCATCGCCGGGCTTCACGTCCACGGCCCGACAACCTTCCGGCACCAGCGCCACGGCGAAGCCGAGCTGGCGCGCGTCGAGCGCGGTGAACTTGACGCAATAGTCGGTCGCCAGCCCAAGCAACGTCAGGTCCGTGACCTTCCGTTCGCGTAGATAGTCCCCGAGTCCGGTGGCCTTGAGATGACCGTTGTCGAAGAACCCGCTGTAGCTGTCGATCTGCGGGTCGGTGCCTTTCGGAAACACGCGCGCAATCCGGCTTCGGTCGAGGCCCGGCGCGAGTTCGGCTCCCGGGGTGTTTTGGACGCAATGCGCCGGCCAGAGAATCTGCGTCCGCCCGCGCAGTTCGATCGTGTCGCCCGGCCGTCGCCCGCGGTGGTTTGCCGCGAAGCTGCCGTGGTTGGCGGGATGCCAGTCCTGCGTCGCCACGACGAGATCGAATCGTCCGCTGCGACTGAGTGCGTTGGCCACGGGGATGACTGCATCCCCCTCGCGCACCGCCAATGACCCGCCGGGCAGGAAGTCGTTCTGAATATCGATCAGGACCAGGGCATTCACCGCCTCCAACATAGAAACATTCGTCCGATTGCAAAACGGGCGCGCGCGGAGCAGGATCGCCGTCTTCCTGACATGTTTGGGAACAGGAGTGATTTTCGACCTCACCTCCACGTTGCGGCCAAACCTCGGATCGCCTCCGAACCGCGGGAGCAACCCGTGCTGACGTTGAACGCGGAATCACCCGCTGCTTTCGCCGCGCGGGCGGGTCTGTTGGCCGGCGCGGTCGGTTTCGCCGCCTTTGTTTACGCGCTCCTCCCCTCCCGAAACGTGGCGTTCAACGACGACTTCGCCTATCTTCGTTCCGTCGTTGAAACGATCCAGCACGGCCGGCCCTGGACGAACGATTTTCTCGAGCCGTGGGCGATGTCACTCTCGGTCATCTCCGCCGGCGTGTTCAAGGCGACGGGCAGCTTCCTCCTGGCAACCCTTGGTCTCCAGATTGTCGCGTCCGGAGCGTCGTTCTACCTGATCGCCCGGCTGGTGCAGACGGAAACGGGCTCGACGGCTGGAGCCATGGTCATCGCGGCGGCAGTCCTGACCTTTCCCACGGTGTTGTGGAAACAGTCGGAGTACACGGCGATGGTTGTGTATCTGCCGCTGCTCCTGGGATCGCTGCTCGCGGCCGAACGCTCGCGCTGGGGATGGTTTTTTCTGTGTTGGGCCGCCGCGGTCGCGAGTCGCCAATGTGCGCTGGCCTGGCTTTTCCTTCCTTTGGCTGCCGCCGTCCACGAACTGATCTCCAGGCCTGCCGGGAGGAGAGGCTTCGCGCCAGCGTTGTGCGTCCTCGCTGGCGGCGGATGGTTTTATGTTCTGAGCCGTTACGCCAATCCAACTCACGCCCGCCGGCTGATCACGTCGCAGTTCGCCTCATCGCTCGACCCGCAGACCGCCTGGGCGAACGCCATGCTCGCAGCCTGGGTGTGTGCCACGGCGTTGGGCGTGTTCGCGCTGGCGCGGTGGATGATCATGCCCGGCGCACGCGCTGCGGCTCATCCGCGGTGGTTGCGCGGGATTGGGGTCGCGATCGCGCTCGCACTCCTGGTCAGCGCCGGTCTCGTGGGTTTGGGAGTCCCCATCGGTTATGAGCATCCGCTTTTCGAAAACGCATCGGCGCTTTGGTATCTGCGAGCTCTCGTCGTGCTCGGCGCGCTGGGCTGGATTATCCATCCGCCGCGACTGGCGCTGCCATTCGCAAGTGCCGCGGTCGCGAGTCTCGCGCTCGCGTGCCTCCGACCGAAACTATGGGACTACTATCTCACCGATGGCGTCGTGATTGCCGTCACGGGTCTGCTGTCCGCCCGACCGGTGACGGCCAGCGGCTCGCGTGCTGAACGGCGGACACATTTGCTGCTGTTCGGAGCCCTGGCTGCGGCCGTGGTCGCAGCCCATCTCGGCGCGGCTACCACGCTCAAGCGGCTGCTCGATCGGCACGCCGCGGCGTGCGTCGTCCTGGAAAAGGCCCTGCGCAGCGGTTGGATGACCCCGGCGGACCTGTCGGATTCCCCCTTCGGGTTCGCGGCGTGGCATCTGGTGCCGTATTACCTCGCCCATGACGGGCGCGAGTCCGGAAGACTGGGTGGGTTTCAGGACTACGTCGCGCGCCGGTCGGTGGGGATCCACATTGCGCCCGCGCGTCGGAACGACTCCCTGAACGCGCCCAGGCCCACCCACCCGTTTTCCGAAGTCCACCGGCACGGGTGGTTCGGGTATGCCCGTTTCACCCTCGTCCGTGCCTACAATCCGCGGCCGCCGCTCGTGCCGATTCTGATGGGGGAGAACGAGCCGCAGTTGTTCCCCCTAACGAACGCTGAATGGCGGACGCTGATTCAGCCCCCCCCCGATGACCCAAGAGGTAGGGCCAGCGTCCCTTCCCCGCCGCGGACCAGAGCGGTAGGGCGCCAGTCCCTTCCGCGCCTCGTCCGTCAGCCCTTCGCCTCCTTTCCATCCTTCGCGAGACAACACCTATTTCTCGCGAAGCGTGCGAAGGTTTCGAGGCCAGCTCAGCCACCCGGCACAGGCATTCCTGGAAGAGAGACGCGATTCCTCTCACTCACGCGGCGCGGAAGGGACTCCGCGCCCTACCATCGCCGTCATCGCGCCGCTAATCGGCTGCCTCTCGGTTTGAAACCGCTGACGTGTGGGAGTTGGAAATTGGGAGTTGGGAGTTGATTCGGGACAGGGGCAAAATCGGGAGTTGGTAATTGATGGATGCTGGTTAGTGATGGGACGCCCTCTGCCGCCCTCCCCATTCACCGGCCTCCAGCCGAAATAATGTCAGGTCCAGCTCGGTTTGAACCACATATCCGGTGACATGAACCCGACTACGCTTTCCCCCACTCTCTCCAACGACGCCGAACTCGTCACACAGAGCCTCGCTGGCGATCGCCACGCCTTCGGCCGAATTGTGGCCCGGTATCAATCGCTGGTCTGCGCCCTCGCGTACAGCGCCACCGGCAATCGAACCCGCAGCGAAGATCTCGCCCAGGAAACGTTTGTCGCCGCCTGGCGAAACCTCCGCGACCTGCGGGAACCGAGCCGGCTCCGCTCCTGGCTTTGCGGCATCGCCCGGCATACGATCCACGGCGACCACCGGCGCCTGAACCACCAGCCCACCCATGCCGCCGACCCGCTCGATGCCGAACTTCCCTCCGTCGACGCGCTGCCCACCGCGCAGGCCGTCAGCAACGAGGAGATGGCGATCCTCTGGCGCGAGGTGGGACGCCTGCCGGAAACATATCGTGAACCGCTCGTGCTGTATTATCGCGAACACAAGTCGGTCGAACACGTCGCGGAGGCGCTCGAGCTGACGCCGGATGCCGTCATGCAGCGGCTGAGCCGGGGACGGCGACTCCTCCAGGAACGCATGCTGGAATTCGTCGAGACCACGCTCGAGCGGACCAATCCCGGGCCGCAGTTTGTGCTCGGCGTGGAGGCGGCGCTGCCCGTCCTCATCGGTGCCGGTCCGGCGGCCATCGCGGCCTCCACCGCGCCCGCCGGAGCGGCCGGCAAGGCGGGCGTCATCGGCGTGATCCTGACCGTCGTGGCGCCCTTTGTCGGCATGCTGGCCGCCTTGGGCGTCTCCTGCGGGGAGGTCGCGCAGGCCACGACCCCGCGGGCGCGTCGGTTCGCCATCCGCTGGCTGGTGGTGCTGTGGGTGTCGGTGCTCGGCTTCATGGTCGCCCTGCCACTCATCAACACGTTCGCATGGCGCGCGGGACTGAAACGTCGCGACGACTGGGTGGCAACCGCCCCTGGCGTGGCGGTCTGGTTCGCGTTTGCGACGATTGCGGTGACCCTGATCGTCCTAATGCTGCGCGGAAAGGCGGCGCTGCGCCGTCAACTGATCGCCGAGGGAGCGATCCCGAAAACAGCACCGCAACCGAGTTGGGCGAGCCGGATCGCGCTGACCTTTGGCGTGCTGACGGCCGTATTCTGGACGCTCATCTACCTCGCGTGGCGCACCGGCGACCATGCGGTGGCGGCGGGAATCGTGGCCGGCGTGATCGCGCTCGGCGCCGTGCCGCTGTGGCTTGGCCGAAAACACGTCGGCGAGCCGAACGAAGGGAAGGCCAGCGGGTGGTACATCGCGTCCTGGGGCCTCATCTACCTGGCGATCCTGAACTGGCGGCTCGACGTCTGGCTCGCTCCCGCCTTTGCGACCGACCTGGACCACATGCATCGGCTTCTGCCGATGAGCCTCATCCACTGGCTCAGCGCGGCCCTCATCGCCTGGACAGCCGGCCTCGTCTGGGTGACGAAGAGTGAGCGGTGAGTTGGAGAATTGGTTGTTGGTTGTTGGTTGTTGGTTGTTGGTTGTTGGTTGTTGGTTGTTGGTTGTTGGTTGTTGGTAGGGTGACCAGCCTGCCCTCCGTAGCGCTTGGGCGAAGGAGGGTCCCTTGGCCGCCTCTGGTGTCTGAGGGTGAGGACGACCGCGCGGATCCTTTCCGCCGGTGGCGTCCGCAAGCGGACCGCCTACGACTCAAACGGCTCTCGACCTGTAGGCCGCGAACTTGCTCGCGCCACCCGACCTGAGGGGCATCAGTCCGCCCGCCGCCCAGTGCGTCATAGCCTCGTGCGAAGGCGGAAGCGCTTGG
>DASZYH010000050.1:0-3290 GCA_035545515.1 Opitutaceae bacterium | reverse complement strand
GCGCCGGTGACGAGGGCAACCTTGTGGGAAAGTTCGGACATGGAAAAAGGGGCGAGACGGATCGCCGCTCAGGCGGCCGACGACTGCGGATGGCTCGCACGCGCGAGGATGCGGAGTAGCGGCAACGAACAGGCCGGTGGGAGCGAAAGCAGGGGACGCATAGGGGGTGCGGGCAACAGGTGTATCGATTTACTGTAACGATACACCATTTCAATCCAATTCTCCCATCTATCGCTTAAGAGCCTACCAGTTAATAACAAGAAAACCTCCCGCTCACAAGAGCTCGAGATCCACCGTCCCTCACCCACTTCTTTGGCGCTCCAGCCCTCAGCCGTCCGTCCTCCGTCGTCTGCCGTCCGTCGCGCCGTAGCTCGCGTCCCGAGCGGAGGCGAATCCGTCCACCGCCCTCCGTCATCTGCCGTCCGTCCTCTGCCCCTCTGGCCTTCCGGTCCTCGGGTCCTCCGGCCCTCAGCTCTTCACCAACGCCGCCGTCGAACCACGCAGCACCAGTTCCGCCGGCAGCGTGATGTGCGTCGCCGGTCCCGTCTGCTTCTGCTCCAACCGCGCCAGCAGCATCTCCACCGCCGACCGCATCAGTTCATCCAGCGGTTGGCGCACGCTCGTCAGGGTCGGCGTCACGACTTCGCACAACCGGATGTCGTCGAAGCCCACCACGGACACGTCGCGCGGCAGTTCGAGACCGGCGCGGCGGATGCCGGCGTATACGCCGAAGGCCGTCGTGTCGTTGATCGCGAAAAAGGCGGTCGGCGGATTCGGGCGCGCGAGCAGCGCGATGGCCGCTTCGCGGCCGATCGTCGTTCCCTCCTCGTCCGCGTCGGCGACGCTTTCCGTCCAGACGATGCCGGGATCGAGCGGGATTCCGCGCGCCGCGAGGGCGCTGCGATAGCCCTCGTAGCGGTCGCTCCGGCTCAACGAGCTGATCGGGCCCGACACGAAGCCGATCCGGCGATGGCCGAGGTCCAGCAGATGCTCGACGGCGACGCGTGCGCCGGCCGCGTTGTCCACGCGCACGCTGTCGAACTCGATCGTGTCGCTGCCGCCGGCCTCACGGTCGAACGTCACCACGTTCAGCCCGCGCTTCACCAGGCCGATCATGTGCTTCATCGAGAGCGGCGCGGAGCCGAGGATGAGCCCGCGAATCCCGCGGGTGAGCATCGATTCGGCGTACTGCTGCTCGCGCTGCGGATCGCGTTCGCCGTTGCAGAGGAGGACCTGGCAGTTGCGGCCAAGCGCCGCGTGCTCCACCGACCGGGCAAACGCGCCCCAGAAGGGATTCGCCACGGAGGGCACGATGAGACCGATCGTCGGCAGGAACCCGGCCTTCAACCCGCGCGCCATTTCGTTTGGCGCGTATCCAAGCTCCGCCATCGCCTGGATCACCCGCTCGCAGGTCTCCGCGCGCATTCGCTCGCGCCGCCCGTTCAGCACATTCGAGACCGTGCTGGGCGACACGCCCGCCACGCGCGCCACGTCGTGAATGGTTGGTCCCGTAGAATCCATGCGAGTGACGCCTTGATTGGAGATTCGCCCGGCCGCTGCAACGCCGAAGCGCGGAGATGCAGGTGAAAGCGCGAAAATTGGAAATTAGCGGTTGGAAGTTGGTAGAGGGCCCCGCCTCAAACTCCCAACTTCCAATTTCCAGCTCGCCGGCCCGATTTCAGCTTTTCAGCGTTTCAGCCTTTCGGCGTTTCAGCATTTCGGCGTTTCAGCATTTTCCGCCTCTCACCCTTTCGCCGTCTCCGCCTTGCCAAACTGCGGATCGATCTTCAAGAGGCCGGCCACGATGAACGACGGGATCGTCGCGATGCAGACATAGAGGAAGAAATTCCGGTAACCGAGGTGATCCTCGATCCAGCCGGCGCCCATCCCGGGCAGCATCATGCCGAGCGCCATGAACCCCGTGCAGATCGCGTAGTGCGCCGTCCGGTGCTCCCCTTCCGCCACGAGGATCATATAGAGCATGTACGCGGTGAACCCGAACCCGTAGCCGAATTGCTCCGCCGCCAATCCCGCCCCGATCACGTACAGGTTGTGCGGTTGTGCGAACGCAAGCAGCACAAACACCAGATCCGGCAGGTGCATGATGATAATCAGCGGCCAGAGCATCCGCTTCAGTCCGTACTTCGCCACCACCAGCCCGCCGAGGATCCCGCCAACCGTCAGTGCGATCACGCCGACCGTCCCGTACACGATGCCCACCTGCTGCGTGGTCAGCCCGAGCCCGCCGACCTCGCGTCCGTCGAGCAGGAAGGGCGTGACGAGCTTCAGCAGTTGGGCTTCCGCGAATCGGTACAGCAGCAGGAATGCGAGGACGACGCCGAGGTCCTTCCGCCGGAAAAACTCCGCGAAGACCTCCGCGAAGCCGGCGAGGAATGCGCGACGCGTCGGATCGGCATGGTCGCTCTCGGGCCGGGGGAGCACCCATGCATGATACGCGCCGGCCAGTCCGAACACGACCGCGACGAGGAAAAATACGATCGCCCAGGCATGCGTGACGCTACCGGTGGATTTCTGCAGCGTGCCTGCGAGGTAAACGACCCCGCCCTGTCCCGCGATCATCGCGAGCCGGTAAAATGTGCTGCGCACGCCGACGAACCCCGCCTGCAGATGCGGCGTGAGCGCGAGCATGTAGAAGCCGTCGGCCGCGATGTCATGGGTCGCCGAGCCGAAGGCCATCAGCCAGAATACCGCCAGGGTGAGCTGAAGAAACCGCGTCGTCGGCACGGTCAGCGCGACGCACGCCAAGGCGGCGCCAACGAGGAATTGCAGGACAAAGATCCAGCGGCGCTTCGTCCCGAACAGGTCGACGATCGGCGACCACAGCGGCTTGATGACCCACGGCAGGTAGAGCCAGCTCGTGTACAGCGCGATGTCGGTATTGGAGAGCCCGAGGTTCTTGTACATCACCACCGACACGCTCATCACGACGACGTACGGGATGCCCTCGGCAAAATAGAGCGTCGGGATCCAGCGCCACCCGCGAGAGGCGTCGGCTGATGCGGAAGAAGCCACGGACGCCACGGTGCGGGAACCGACCGGAAAGGAAATCGAAAAGGCAAAGCGCGGAAACGCGGGAGGCGTTCTCGACCACGCAGGGACACGAATAACCTAGCGCGACTCCGCCGCAGCCGAAGCAAAGAGCTGAGAGCCCAGAGCTGAAGCCGTAGGCCGTCCGCTTGCGGACGCCATCGGGCCGAACCTTCCAAACCGCGCGAGCAAGCTCGCGGCCTACATTCGAACCAAGGCTTCGGCATGTCGTAGTTCCATTC
>DASZYH010000049.1:0-7572 GCA_035545515.1 Opitutaceae bacterium | reverse complement strand
GAATGGAACTACGACATGCCGAAGCCTTGGTTCGAATGTAGGCCGCGAGCTTGCTCGCGCGGTTTGGAAGGTTCGGCCCGATGGCGTCCGCAAGCGGACGGCCTACGGCTTCAGCTCTGGGCTCTCAGCTCTTTGCTTCGGTTGCGGCGGGGCCGCGCCAGGTCCATCTGTGGTTTCTCCACTGCCTGGTTCCGGCTCAGGCCACGGCATCAAAACCCGTAAAGCTCCGCGGGGTTCTCCACGAGGACCTTGTGCCGCAACGTCGGGTCGGGGATCCAATTCGCGAGCATGTCGACGAGATCGCCATCATTCGGGATGTACGATGAGTTCGGATGCGGCCAGTCGGTGCCCCACACGCAGCGGCCGGGTGCCGCCGCCACCAGGGCGCGGGCGAGCGGCGTGACATCGGGGAACTTCGGCGGCTGGGTGGAAATCCGGTACGGCGCCGACAGCTTGAACCAGCAGCGGTCGCTCTTTGCGAAGCGCAGGAGGGTTTCGAAAGCCCGCGAGGTGAGCCCCTCGGCCGCCGGTGCGCGCCCAAAATGATCGAGGACGACCGGGACCGGCAGCGCGAGCACCGCGCGATCGATGTCCGGGATGTCCGCGTTGAGATAGAACTGGAGATGCCAGCCGAAGCGTCGGACACGTGCGGCGATCCGGGGCAGCTTCGGCAGGATGGCCTCGGCTTCACGCACCTCGGGGATGTGGATCCGCGCGCCCTGCACGCCGAAGTGGTGCAGTTCCTCGAGCTGCGCGTCGGTCAGCGCATCGTTGTACAGTGCGACGCCGCGCAGCGGAAATTCTCCGGACCGGAGCGCCGCGAGCATCGCCGAGTGGTCGGTGCCGTAGGGACCCGGCTGGACCAGCACCGCGCGTCCGCACCCGATGGTGCGGAGCATCCGCACGTACTCGCTGAACGGCGCGAGCGCGGGCTCGTAGGCGGTGGCGCGCGTCGGGAACGTGTCGAACGGCCCAAAGACGTGCGCGTGGCAGTCGGTCGCGAGTGCCGGCAGCTTCAGCTGTGGTGTGCGGGGATGCGGATCGGGCGGTGGGTTCTGGGGCATGGGAACGAATCAGCGCGGAAACCGGAAACGGTGAAATGCAGAATATCAGGCCGGTAGGAACGGCCAATCCGTTTTTCACCACGAATGGGCCTGGCGCGGCCCCGCCGCAACCGAAGCTCAGTGCGGAGAGCGAGGTATTCTTGGAGGCGGGGTGACCTCACCCCGCGGGAGGTGACGGGCGCTTTGCCTCGCGCGGTGGGGTCACCGCGCCCACAACTGACCGATTCCGGACCTCGAGGAAACGGGGACCATTCTGGTCAAAACCTGGATTGGCGCGTGCGAGCCGGGTTTTCCCCGATAGGCGGGGTGCGGCGGAATGCGTAGAATGGAAATGCGGGCTTCCTCACATTCCGGTGCAATACGACGATTTTTTCCAACAACTGGCCGATGGCGCGCCGGTGATGATCTGGATGTCGGGTCTCGACATGGGCTGTTTCTACTTCAACCGGACGTGGCTCGAGTTTCGCGGACGTACGCTCGAGCAGGAGTCCGGCAATGGCTGGGCGGACGGTGTTCACCCCGAGGACCTGGAGCGGTGCGTGAATCACTATATCGGTTGCTTCGAGCGCCGCGTGGCGTTCGCGATGAGCTATCGGTTGCGAAATCACTCCGGCGCGTACCGTTGGATCCTCGATCGCGGCGCTCCCCATTACCTGCCCGATGGAACATTCCTGGGCTTTTTCGGCGGCTGCGCCGAGATTGAGAACGATACCCCGCTGTCGCGGCATTCCGAACTTGGTTCGAGCATCGCCCAGATGAAGGAGTTTGCCCGGCGGCTGGCGGCGAATCAGCCAACGACGGCCCCTGCCGCGGCGGAAACCCACGCACGCGAGCTCGCCCAGTTTGCGCAGCGGACGCACGAGGACTACGCCGAACGCACCCGTCGTCTCGACCGGGCCGTGGGGGAAATGGAGCAACTCGCGAACGACATGCTGGCCTACCGCTCGATCCAGCGGGGCGCCTGTCTCTCATAGCCCCTGCGCTGCCCGAGCCACTTTCGTGTTCCGGCCGGAACACGAAAGTGGTCGCTGATCTGAACTCGCGAACGTGGCACGGTAGCTCCGCTGCTGACGCAATTCCGGATTGTCGCCTGCGGCGGCTGGCGACTTGATTGCCGCGTTTCCATGTGGCGGCGGCGCGCCCATTACCCCTCGGTCGTCATTTGGCTCGTGCTGAGCGTGGTGGCGCCGTCGCTTCACGCGGTACCCACACCGGCGGAAATTGGCGAACAGGTGAACCATTTCCTGCAGGCGGGACGCGATGTGCACGTCGTGCAAACCGAGTTTCTGCTGGATGGAGGCTCGGCGGAGGTTGTCCTGGCTGACGCGGCCGGCGATGAGGCGCACGTCATTCTGTTCAACCGGCGCCGGGCCACGCGGGAGGGCGTTATGCTCGTGGCCGCCGATGCCAGGGGCGAGCGCGAGGACCTCGTCAAAGGCGATGGCGAGGCCGCACTGCGGTCAGCGCTGATCGCCGCACTGAGGCGATCCCACGTCACCAACCCCGATTCGCGAATCCTCCTCGGCACGCTGACATCCTGGCTGCCGACCTATGGCGACGAAATCCGGTGGTCTAGCCAACGCCGCGTTGGCTACGTCGACACCGCGACCCTGGTGAAGGCGGATCTGCCGCTCGCGTTGGGAGTGATCTTGGCGGGCATTGGATGTCTCGTCGCCCTGCGACGTTTTCGCGCCAATAAAAGGTAGGCGGCGCCGCCCAGCGGCAAAGCGCCGCTTCACCGGCGGGGAGTTCAGGACACACGAATGAACACGAATTCGGAAGCCGGCCGGCACGATGGCGGAATCGTGCCCCGAGCAGCGGTTCGATTTCGGTATGTCCGCACGTTTTTCCCTGTTCGGTTTTTGAAGTCGCTCCGACTAATGAGACGCAATGGTTGAGGATCGCGAATTGCTGTGGCGGTATGCCCGCGGACACGACGAGGCGGCGTTCCGCGCGCTCGTCGACCGGCATGTCGACTTCGTCTTCGCGGCCGCGCGTCGCCGGCTGAACGGAGACGCCGCGGCGGCCGAGGACGTCGCCCAGCAGGTCTTCACCGCGGTCGCGACGCAGGCGCAGGCCCTCAGTGCCGGAGTTGCCTTGCCCGCCTGGTTGTACCTCACCACCCGCAACATCTGCGTCGACTTCGTCCGCGCCCAGACGGCGCGGCGCCGGCGCGAACTGGAGGCTGCCGCCATGCATGAACCTTCCTCCGGGATCGATCCGGAAAAGCTCCGCCCGTTGCTCGATGGCGCGATCGACGAATTGCCCGAAAAGGACCGGTCGGCCGTCGTGCTGCGGTTCTTTGGGCATCAATCGTTCGTCCAAGTTGGAAGTGCATTGCGAGTCAGCGAGGATGCGGCGAGGATGCGGGTGGATCGGGCGCTGGGCAAACTGCAGCTGCTGCTTGCCCGCCGCGGCATCACCTCGACCGCTGCCGCGCTCGGGATCGCGCTGACGACCGAGGCGATTGCGGCCGCCCCGCGGGGCGTGGCCGCCCGGATTTTCGTCGGCGCCCTCTCAAGCGCAGGCACCGGCGCCGCCACCACCGGGACGCTCGGTTTTATGGCCGCAATTAAAACATGGGTGGCAGGTGCGGCGCTCGTGGCAGCGCTTGGGACGGTGTCGTTCCAGACGGCGCAATGGCGGCTGGCGATCAGGGCGCGCGACCTGGCACGAGTGAACGCGGCCGCGGCTGCGCAACGCGCGCAACTCGCCGACCTGCAGGCGCAAAAGGCGGATGCCACCCTCACGGCGCTTCAGCGGCAGGAGCCCACGCCTGCCAGCGCAGTCTCCCGCCGAGTCGCGCAAACCGCCACGTCAGCGCCGCACGGGCTGGCAGGAGGCGACGCGAAGTGGAATCCGTTCGCCGAGGGCACCGCCTTCATGGTGCGGCATCCGGAGGTGAAACAGGCGCTGCTCGATTACGATCGGGCGCGGTCGCGTTTCAGTTACGGACCCCTGTTCGATTCGCTCGGTTTGACGCCTGACCAGCGGGCGAAGCTGGAGCTGTACCTCACTCGAGGGCAGGGGATGGGTGCTCCGATTCCTGGTGCAGCGTCCGATCAGCGGCAGCTTACCCTCAGCCTGTCCGGTGCGGCGGACACGCCGGACAACACCTGGCTGAAACAGACCCTTGGCGCTGATGCGCTGCGGCAGATCGCTGATTATGCCAACCAGAAGGAAGCGCGGGATTGGGCCGTCCGGGTGGCAGGTGGGCTATGGGATACCGACACGCCAATGACGCCGGCGCAGGGCGCCGAACTCGCAAATACGATCACGGCCCACCGCACGCTCGTGAACCACACGTGGAAAATCGATTGGGCCGGTGTTGCCACTGACGCGGCGTCTTATCTTTCCGCTCCACAACTGACTGCCATCGAGGCCGTGCGGATCAACGACCAGTTCGATCAAATTCTCAACCGGCCGACAGCATCGACGACGGTGGTGGGAGCAACGCATCCATGAAAACACGCTGGCTTGGAGTTGTGGCCGTTGCCGTCGCGCTGTTCGGAATCGCGTGGAATGCAGGACACGCGCGGGCGGAGTTGGCGCACGAGACCGATGCTGCCGACCGGGAACGACTCGCCGCGGACGCTCGATTACGCGATGCACTCCGGCGCCGCACGACGGCGGTGGCAGAAAGCGCCGCGATTGAAAAGCGGATCGCGGCGCGGCACCGGCCGGTCGTCCGCCTCGAGCCCGTGCGGGCAGCGGTGCGCCATATTCCGACGATCGACGAACGTCTGCGGACCGAACCCGACGCCCAGTTGCTTTGGCTGAAGCTGCAGCACGCTCGTGCCGCCGTCCTCTATGGCCCGCTCTTTCGAAAGCTGGGACTTACGCCCGAACAAATCGCGAAATTTGAGGAAAACGTGGCTGGTAGAGACGAGCAGCAGATGGATATTCGCGCGATCGCGACCGAAAACCGCATGAAGGGTAGGACGGATTCCGCAACGACTGCCAAGGCGTTCGTCCAGGCTGACCAGCAGTACACGGCCGCACAACGTTCACTCCTGGGGGACACGGGCCTGCAAGCGCTCCAGGAGTACGAGCGCACCAGTTGGGTGCGAAATTGGGTCAACGGCTGGGCCGGTGGAGCGGTTGTCAACCTCGGCGAACCGCTGACCGCACAGCAGGGCGAACAGCTCGTTCAGATCATTGCGAGTGCAAGTGACTCGTACCGAAACGGCGGTGCCGTCGGTCAGATCGATTGGGCCGCGGCCGATGCGGCGGCGCAGCGGATCCTGACGCCGACGCAGTACCGGTTTTTCGCCACGACCGAGCCTCCGCTGCCGGCCGGCGGCCGTTTCCAGAGCCAGCTTTATCAGAAGGTCGAAGATGCCTCGACAGCGGAGGTCGCGCCATCGACCCGGAAATAAACCCGCTCCCGATCAACCATCCCTCGTTGTTCGTTCGCTTTTCGCTTGGAGCAAACGGCCCCCGGCGTTCGGCCGACCGGCTGGGCTGACGCCGGAGGCTAGTGACCGGGCACCGTCCGCGCGCGGATTTTTTCGCTGGCGCGGGCGAGTTCGGCGGTCAGTTCGCCGATGCGAATGGGCTTGGCGAGATACGCGTCCATCCCGGCTTCGAAGAACCGCTCGCGCTGGTCGATGAAGGCGTGCGCACTCAGCGCGATCACCACCGGCTGCCGCGCCGGCGGCAACTCCTCCCGGAGCCGCCGCGTCGCGTCCATCCCGTCGAGCTCGGGCATCTCGACGTCCATCAGCACGACGTCGAACGGGTGCTGGCGCAGCCGGGTCAGCGCCTCCTGGCCGTCGGCGGCGAGCGCCACCTCGTACCCGAGTTTCTGGAGCAGCCGGGTGATCACGCGCTGGTTCACCGGATTGTCCTCTGCCACGAGAATGTCCGCGGGATGCTGGCGGGCGAACTCCGGGTCGAGGGTCGTGCCGTCGGGCGGCAGCGGCGCCGTGGTCGGCGCGGACGTCTCGGCGGCGACCAGCGTGAAATGAAACTGCGAGCCGGCCCCCGGCGTGCTTTCGACCCACATCCGGCCGCCGTGCAGCTCGGCCAGCCGCTTGCTGATGACCAGACCGAGCCCGGTTCCACCGTAGCGCCGCGTCGTCGAAACGTCCGCCTGGCCGAATTCGCGGAAGAGCCGGGCAATCTGTTCCGTCGACAGGCCGATGCCCGTGTCCGCGACCACGATTTCCACCTCGATCTGTCCGTCGCCTCGCGGGCGTCCCGCGATGCGCACCACCACTTCGCCGTGCGCCGTGAACTTCACCGCGTTGGAGAGGAGATTGAGCACGATCTGACGGACGCGCACGGCGTCGGCCGTGATCCAGCGCGGCGCGTCGTCGGCCTGCTCGATGTGGAGCGCCAGCGATTTGTTGCGCGCTTCGGTCGAAAGCAGGTCGACGGCCGACGCGATGCAGCGCTGCAGGTCGAACGCGGTCCGATCGAGCTCGACCCGGCCGGCATCGAGCTTCGAGAGGTCAAGGATGTCGTTGACCACGGCCAGCAGGACCTCGCCGCTGCTCCGGATCGTCTCGACGTATTCCGTCTGGTCCGAATCGAGGTCGGTCGTCCGCAGGAGGGTGGTCATCCCGATCACCGCGTTCATCGGCGTCCGCAGTTCGTGGCTCATCGTCGCGAGGAACTGACTCTTCGAACGTGTGGCTTCCTCGGCGACCTGCCGCGTGGCCTCGAGCGCGCGCCGCGTCGTTTCCAACTCGCCGATCGAGTCCCGTTGCCGGGTCACCATCCGGCGGAGCTCGAGCGAGGTCACGACGAACCGCCGCAGGGCGGCGAGCCCGCGGCGTTGCGCGGTCGTCAGCGTTCGCGGCGTGCGGTCGATGACGCACAGAGTGCCGAGGGCGTGACCCGTGCCGTCGACCAAGGGAGATCCGGCATAGAACCGGATGTGCGGCGCGCCGGTGACGAGCGGGTTGTCGGCAAATCGCGCGTCCGCGCTCGCGTCGGGGATCTCGAAGACCTCGCGCTCCGGCTCGCAGATCGCGTGGGCACAGAACGACACCTCCCTCGATGTCTCGTCGGTTTCCAGCCCGACCTTGGCCTTGAACCATTGCCGGTCCCGGTCGACGAACGTGATCAGGGCGATCGGCACGCCACAAATATCCGCCGCGAGCCGGGCCAGCTCGTCGAATTCAGGCTCGGGCGGCGTATCCAGGATGTGATGGGCCTGCAGCGCGGCCAGCCGGTCCGCGTCGTTTCGTGGGCGTGGGGAATCCATCGGCGAAAAGCGTGGGCGGATCCCGGCGCTTATTGCAACCCCTGTGCAAGTCACATGGCGGCCCGACCGCTACCCTTTGATAGGCGGAGGAGGCAGGTGGTGAGGCGCGATGTCACGAGGTGCGGAATCAGTCAGCTGTGGGCGCGGTGACCTGCGAATGGAACTACGACATGCCGAAGCCTTGGTTCGAATGTAGGCCGCGAGCTTGCTCGCGCGGTTTGGAAGGTTCGGCCCGATGGCGTCCGCAAGCGGACGGCCTACGGCTTCAGCTCTGGGCTCTCAGCTCTTTGCTTC
>DASZYH010000048.1:0-95770 GCA_035545515.1 Opitutaceae bacterium | reverse complement strand
TGATCGGAGTTCGCCGAAAGACCTCCGCAAACCGCTCGGGCGTCAGTTCGAGGATCTCCGTCAGGGGAAGAGCCACCAGGTCCTGCCGGCCCGCGAGCAGCAGCCGCCGACCCTCGCGGGCAAACCGGTTCCACGGACACACCTCGAGACAACGATCGCACCCGTAGATCCGATCGCCGATCCCCGCGCGCAGTCCGCGCGGAATCACACCCTTGTTCTCGATTGTCTGGTACGAGATGCACCGGCGCGCGTCCACCACCCCTGGGCGGGGGAACGCATTCGTCGGGCACGCATCGAGGCACCGCGTGCACTTGCCGCACAACACGCCGACCGGTGGCCGTGCTATCGCCTCCCCGCTCGCCGCCCCCTCCTCCGCCCCGGCGGCCGCGGACGCGCCAGTGCCGCGCCTGGCCGGGCGCCGAATCGGCGGATCGCCGACGAGTTCGAGGCGGGTGAGAATCGCCGCGAGAAACATCCAGTTTCCGTGCTCGCGCGAAATCAGCATCGCGTTCTTGCCGACGAAACCGAGCCCCGCGTTGGCCGCCCAGCCGCGCTCGATCACGGGACCGGTGTCGACGTAGTACCGGTATTCGGTCCCCCCAACGCCGTAGATCCGCTCCAGCTCATGGCCGGCGGCGACCAGCGCCGGCTTGATGGTGTCGTGATAATCCTCGTACAGCGCGTATCGCGCCCAGCGCGGTGCCCCGGCGTCCGCCGCCCGCGGCGGCGCCGCGTTCCAATAGCTCACGCCGAGCATGATGATCGAGCGCACGTCCGGCAGGACGAGCCCGGGGTTCAGCCGCTTTTCCGCCGAACGGTCCATCCAGTGCATGTCCGCCTGCATCCCCGTCGCCAGCCACTCCCGAAATTCATCGCCGGCTCCGGCGGCGGCCCAGCCGGCCGGGACGGACGCGAAACGCACGTCGTCAAAGCCCAACTCGCCGAGGCGCGTTCGCAACACGTGCTGCCGTGGATCCTCGAATGACATGCCGGGAAGCGCCGAAGAAACGCGAAACCCGGACCAGCGTCCAGTTTCCAGTCTACGTCCGGCTCCGCACGAAATCCGAGGCGTCCCTCCGCCACGCCCGAACCACGTGCGCGGCAATGTCGTGCAGCGGCCGCGCGTCGGTCAGGATGACCGTGCCGCATTGGTTGTAGATCGGTTCGCGCTGGGCGTAGAGCGCGCGGACGCGCTGCTCCGGGTCCTCCACCTCGAGCAAGGGCCGGTTCCGGTTCCGGCCGGTTCGCTCCAGGATCGTCTCGATCGACGCGTGCAGGCAGACGACCACGCCCTTTTCCTTGAGCCGCTCGAGCATGCCCGGCTGCACCACGAGGCCGCCACCGCACGCGACCACCGCCCGGTCCGCGGGATGACCACGATCGACAAACTCCCGCTCCATCACCCGAAAGGCCGCCTCGCCCTCCTGGGCGAAGATGTCCGCGATCGTGCGGCCCTGGATGCGCTCGATCTCGTGATCGCTGTCGACGAGCAGGAACCCGAGCTTGTGCGCCACGGCTCGTCCAATCGTGCTCTTCCCGGTCCCCATGAACCCGACCAGGTAGAGATTGACGTCCGCTGCGTTCATTCGCGTGCGCTCCCACGAAACCCGGACGAGGCGTCGATGCCAAACACGAAATCGCCCGTTCCCGGGGTGGCAAAAAGCTTTGCCGGACCGCGCCCGGCCCCGAGAATCGGCCCATGCCGTCCCCCAATTACTCCTTTGCCAGCGACAATACCGCCGGCATCTGCCCCGAGGCACTGGCCGCGTTGACTGCCGCCAATGCGACGACGGTGCCGAGTTACGGGGACGATGCGCACACGGCCGCCGCCAAACAGGCGTTCGCAGCGCTCTTCGAGACCGACTGCGAGGTCTTCCTGGTCTTCAACGGCACCGCGGCCAACGCCCTCGCGCTCGCGGCCATCTGTCAGCGGCACCATGCGGTCGTGTGCCACGAGTTGTCCCACGTCGACACCGACGAGTGTGGTGCGCCCGAATTCTTCACCGGCGGCGCCAAGATTCTTCCCGTCGCCGGGCCCCTCGCGAAACTCCGGACCACCGACATCGAACCCGTATTTCACCGCGGGCACGGCGTCCATTTCCCCAAGGTCCACGCGCTTTCGCTCACGCAGTCGACGGAACTTGGAACCGTCTACACGACGTCCGAGCTCCGCACGCTCTGCGCCTTCGCGCATGAACGCGGGCTGGCCGTGCACGTCGACGGCGCCCGGTTTGCGAATGCCGCGGCGGCGTTGCGCGACCAGGGCAAGTCGCCCGCCGACCTGACCTGGCGCGCCGGCGTCGACGTCCTCAGTTTCGGCGGCACCAAGAACGGCCTCCTGACCACCGAGGCGGTCGTCTTCTTCAACCACGACCTCGCGCGCGAGTTCGAATACCGCGTCAAGCAGTCCGGCCAGCTCGCCTCGAAAATGCGCTTCGCCGGCGCGCAATGGGAGGCGGTGCTGCGCGACGGGGCGTGGCTCCGTCACGCGGCGCACGCGAACCGGCTCGCGCAGCGCCTCAGCCGCGGGCTGACCGACCTGGGCTTCACGCTGGTTGCGCCCACGGAGGTGAACGGCGTGTTCATCGAGCTTTCGCCCGCGGTCGCCACCGGGCTGGCCGGCCGCGGCTGGCAGTTCTATCGCTTCACGGGCGAAAACGGCTACCGCCTGATGTGTTCGTGGGCCTCGCGCGACGAGGACGTCGACGCCTTCCTGCGCGACGCGCGTTCGTTCGCCTGAACCCGGAAACTCAGGCGGCGAGGACCGCCCGCTCCTTTTCCTCCACCGGTGCGGCCGCCGTGGCGGTGGCCACCTGCGCCCGCCGGTCGAACATGGCGCTCAGTTCGCGTCGCAATTCGCCAGCCTCGTCATTCAGGGCGCGCGCCGCCCCCGCCGTCTCGTCCGCGGCCGCGGCATTCGACTGTGTCAGCCGGTCGACCCGCTCCATCGAGGCAACCACCTGCTGCAAACCATCCGCCTGCTCCTGGGATGCAGCGGCGATCTCGCGCACCAGCACATCCACCGTCCGGGTGTTTTCGAGGAGGTTCTGGAGGGTGCCGCCGACACGATCCGCCAAAGCCGCGCCGTTCGAGCTTTTTGAGGTTGCCTCCTCGATCTTCGCGGCGGATTCGCGCGCGGCCTGCGCGGAACGCTGTGCCAAATTGCGCACCTCGTCGGCCACCACCGCAAATCCCGCCCCCGACTCGCCGGCCCGCGCCGCTTCCACGGCCGCATTGAGCGCGAGCAGGTTCGTCTGAAACGCGATTTCGTCGATCGACTTGATGATCTTCGTGATGTTGCGGTTGGCGGACATGCTGTCGTGCATCGCGGCCTGCAGGGAGGAGATTTCCGCGGCGCTCTCGTCCGCGGCGGCGCGGCTGCGCTCCGAAACCTTGCGTGCCTCCGCGGCCCGATCGGCATTTTCCTTCACCCGCGCGCTCACCTGGGTGACCGCGGCTCCGCTCGATTCGATGGCGGATGCCTGCTGGGAGGACGTTGAGGCCACGGACGCGCTGGACGCAGCCACCTGGTTTGCGGCCGAGGCCACGGTTGTCGTCCGCTCCTGCATCCGGTCGGCGATTCCGCGGAGATGACGAACCACACCGTTGCTCGTCATCCAGCCGAAGAACCCTCCGATGAGGATGCCGGTGATCGTTCCAAAAAGCATCAGGCGCTCGAGCCAGGCGCCCGTCGTTTCGAGTTTCCGGCGGTCGGCAGCGAGGCGAGCCGCACCCGCCTGCCCCAGATCGGCCACCAAGGACTCGAGCCGCGCATTCGTTGCCGACGTCGCGGCGACGTCCGTCGAGACGGTCGAACGAAGCGCTTCGCGGAGCGACGCGACCGCGGAGGCATCCACGCCCAGCGCAACGGCCGAGGTTGCCGCATCCTTTAGCGAGGCATCGGTCGCCTGGATGGCGGAGGCAGCCTGCGCCTGTCGGTCGGCGGCCCCGGCCGCCGGCGCGAGCGCCACCGGCTGAAAACGGACATGGGCGCGTCGCGCCGCGTCCACCATGTTTCTAACCTGCTCACTCTCAGCGAGAAGGTGCTGCGCCTGCCCGGCGGCGTTCCGTTGGGCATAGATCCCGATGGCGCCCCCGACGAGCGGGATCATGGCGACGATCGAAAACGCGAGAACGAGCTGAGCGCGGAGAGTCAGGGCTTTCATGGCGGTCAATTCACCTGGAGGTAGGAGAAAGGAAGCCGGACCTTATCTGAGTAATTCACCCTAGACGATCCCTAGTCCGTTCTGGCCGCGACTAATTAGCGATCGCTGACCGGTTGCCGCCGACAACTAATTCTGACGTTATTGTCGGTCGGCTGCAAGAAGCTGCGTCGCCGGCCGGGCATGCGGCGACCCGATCAACGCGCGAGCGAGAGTCGATTAGGTCGACTTCTGCTTCCCCACCCACACCGCCCCCGGCCCGGGGCCACACGTTACGTACGGGCAACGTGTTCCGCGGGGCTCAGCGTAGCTGCAAAGTATCGGCCTCGAAGGTCAGGCGGAGCTTCGGCACGACCACCGCCTTGCGCGATCCCTCGCGTCGAACGCGGCCGGCCAGCCAGCCGTCGTAGCCCGTGGCTTTGGCGACCTCGAGCACCGCGTCGGCATCGCGTGGCGAGACATAAGCCGCGAACCCGACTCCCATGTTGAAGGTGGCGTACGCCTCCCGCCGGTCGATCGGACCCGCCTCCATCATGAACTGAAAGAGCGCCGGCGCCGGCCGCGGCTCGGTGATTTCATAAACGAACGGCTCATCCAGCCGCATCAGTTTGCGCCAGCCGTGGCCGGTGACATGCGCGACATAGTTCAGCTTGAGGCCGCGCTTCTGGCACTCGCGCACAAAGGCGACGTAGATGACCGACGGAGCGAGCAGCGCCTCGCCGAAGGTCCGCGAATCGCCATGGCCGATCGGCGTCTGGTAGCCGTGCTCGAGCTGGGCGGCGAGCCGCCGGCAAAGCGACAGGCCGTTTGTCTGCACGCCCGAGCTGGCCAGAAACACAATGGCATCGCCGTCCTGCACGTCGCCGACGATCCGGAGCCGCTTCGGCGCGATCTTCCCCACCGCCGAACCGGCGAGCACGATGGCCTCGGGCTCGACGATCCCGCCGAGCGTCGGCGTTTCCCCGCCGCCCCACACGGCGCCGGCCGTGCGGCAGCCTTCGGCGAATCCGTCCACCAGCGCCTGCGTGCGCGTCGGGTCGCCAAACCAGCCCGAGTCGCCAACCGCCGCATGCATCGCCACCGAAATCGGAAGGGCGCCGCAGGTGACAAGGTCGTTGACGATCGTGGCCACCGTATCGATCGCGATCTCGCGATAAAAACACTTCCCCGTCGCCGCGTACACCGCGTCGGCCACCAGGTTCTTCGTTCCGAGCCCCTCCTCGACGTGCGCGAGAAAGTGGTCGGCCGCCTCGATCAGGTAGGCGCTCTCCCCCCGCGTCGTCGCCGGCTCGGCATAGCCATGCCCGGCCAGCACGCCCGCGGTGGTCCGCGCCGCCTTCTGGCAGGCGCGCTTGAACGCATCGAGCTGATCGTACCGGACGCCGGAGGACTCGTAGGATAGACTCATGAACAAAGGGGACGCAGGCACGGGACGGACCGCCTGATCGCGAAGGGTCGGCGGGACCGCGGCAGGGCGCGGAGTCCCTTCCGCGCCTCGTTGATTCGACGTTCACTGGGTTGGCGGCGGAGCCGCTCTGAGGCTGGCGTCATCACCGGTTCTCAGTACGCGCGACCTTCGTGCTTCTCGTAATAGTTCACGTACGCCTGGTTGACGACGCGGTATCCGCCCGGGGTCGGATACTTTCCGGTGAAATACCAGTCACCGCTGTGATGGGGCACGGCCAGGTGCAGGTTCTCGATCGTCTGGAAGATGATCTCGATCTCGCCCTTCCACTCGATGTTGGCGGGCCGCACGCGCTCGACGATCTTCGCCGAAATCTCCTCGGGCGTGAAGGGCTCGTAGATCTTCCGCACGTGGTTCACGGTGCCGTCCCGCGAGATCTCGTCGCAGCAAAGCCGGTAGACCTCCTCCAGCACGTCGGCCTTCCCCCGCTCCCGCAGCAGCTCGACCGCGGCCTCGAACGCCACGAATTTTCCGATCTCCGACATGTCGATGCCGTAGCAGTCGGGGTAACGGATCTGCGGCGCCGTCGAGACGATCACGATCTTCTTCGGATTCAGGCGGGCGAGAATCCGCAGGATCGATTTCCGCAGCGTCGTGCCGCGCACGATCGAATCGTCGACGCACACCAGCTTGTCGCCCGGCTGCACGGACCCGTAGGTGATGTCGTAAACGTGGCTCGCGAGCTGGTTCCGGAGGCTCTCCTGGCCGATGAAGGTGCGCAGCTTGATGTCCTTGCTCACCACCTTCTCGCCGCGCGGCCAGTTGCGCAGGATCAGGTCGTCGAGCATCGACTCGGTCAGCTTGCCCTCGCGGCTCGCCGCCAGGATCGCGCTCTTCACCTCATCGCGCCGCCGTTCGCGCAGCGCCGACATCAGGCCGTAGTAGGCGACCTCCGCCGTGTTGGGGATGAAGTTGAACACCGTGTGCGCCCAGTCGCGGTCGATCGACTTCAGCACCTGGTCGGCGAGGCCGGCGCCGAGCGCCTTCCGCTCCCGGTAGATGTCGATGTCGTTGCCCCGGGAGAAATAGATTCGCTCGAACGAGCAGGACGACCGCGGCAGCGGCGCCGTGAACGGCGCGACCGACAGGGTGCCGCGCTTCTTCACGACGGCGACGTGCCCCGGGGGCACTTCCTTCACCTGTTCGACGTTGAGGTCGAACACCGTCATCAGCGGCGCGCGCTCCGAGGCGAACGCCACGACCTCATCGTTCTGGAAGTAATATGCCGGACGGATCCCGGACGGGTCGCGGGCCACGAACGCGTCGCCGTTGCCGATGAGCCCGGCGAGTGCGTAACCGCCGTCCCACTTCGCCGAGGCGCGCGTGATCACGCGCGTCAGGTCGAGGTCCTCGCTGATCCGACGCGAGATCTCCTCGCCGGGCAGCCCGCGCGTGCGCAGGAACCGGTAGATGTCCTCGTGCTCCTCATCGAGGAAGAAGCCGACCTTTTCGAGGACGGCCTGGGTGTCGGAGGCGAAGATGGGGTGCTGGCCGATCGCGATCAGGCTGGCGTTCAACTCGCGCGTGTTCGTGAGGTTGAAGTTGCCCGCGAGCGCGAGATTCCGGGTCGGCCAGGAACTGCGGCGGAAGTAGGGGTGGCAGGCGCTGATTCCGTAACCGCCGCTGGTGCCGTACCGCAGGTGCCCGAGGTATAGCTCGGCGCCGAAATCGAAGTGCTTCTTGACGGTGTCCGGAAACTCCGGGTGCACGTCGCCGCTGGCGACCAGTTTCCGGTATTTGCCGAGCAGCTCGCCGAACACCTTGTCGAGCGGATTGGGCTCGGTGCTCCGTTCGCGAAACATGTACGGATCGCCGGGCGGCATATCCAGCTTCACGCATGCAACGCCGGCGCCATCCTGCCCGCGGTTGTGCTGCTTCTCCATCAGCAGGAAAAGCTGCGTAAACCCCCACAGGGGAGTGCCATATTTCTCCTGATAGTAGCTCAGCGGCTTGAGCAGGCGCACCACCGCAATGCCGCATTCGTGCGTCAGCAACGAATCGCGCCGCTCAGTCTCGTCATTCACCGGTTGAGGCTCGCTCATGGAAGAAGGCCAGACGACAGAAATCCGCGGGTCGGGGGTGGCAAGGACGCCGGACGGATTTTCCGAGGGCATATCGGGCCAATACGGCGTGGGCGTCGGGCGGGCATCGGGTGGTCGGGCACGGAAAAGTCGTTGATTTCGAATAGCCGCCACGAATGGTCAACGGGTTTCTGTGTCCATGCCCGCCGACCGCCGACGTCCGCCGCAAACGCCGACGCCTCTCCGCATCAACCTCCGGTGACTCCGTCATTTCCAGACTCTGCCGTCACGCCCCCGGGGTAGGGCGCGGAGCCTGCCCTCCGTAGCTTCAGCGAAGGAGGGTCCCTTCCGCGCCAATTCAGACCGCAATCGCATCACCCCGCACACCGCGACCTCGCTCGCGCCTCGGCCGACCACCGCTCGCTCCCCCCAAAGGTAGGGCGCGGAGTCCCTTCCGCGCCAATTCGGACAGGATCCCCATTCGCTGCGTAGGCCGCGAGCTTGCTCGCGCCTCGGCCGACCGCTGCTCTGTACCCGCCATGACCGCCAGTCCACTTGACCGGACCGGGGATGTTCGCGAGCGTCGTCGTCTCCATGCTGACCCTCCGCGGCTCACCTGCCCTTTCCCAGTTTCGTCTCCAGAAACTCGTGCTGGACCTCACGACCGCGGGCGTGCCGGCACGGGCGGTCGGCGCCGACTTTTATCACGTCGTCGAGGTCGCGGGCGAACTTCCCGCCGCGGATCGCGAGGTGCTCGAAAAGATCCTGACCTACGGACCGAGCCGCGCGGCCACGGAGATCAAGGGAGTGCTCCAGGTCGTCGCGCCGCGACCGGGCACGATTTCGCCGTGGTCCTCCAAGGCGACCGACATCGCGCACACCTGCGGCCTGGCGGCGGTGAAACGGATCGAGCGCGTCGTTACCTTCACGATCGACGTGGGCGGGGCGGCGCTGACCTCGGCCCAGCGGCAGGCGCTGGCCGCGAAACTGCACGATCGGATGACGCAGGTCGTGTTCAACGACCTCGCGAGCGCGGACGTCCTTTTCCGACATGACTCGCCGCGGCAGATGACGACCGTGCCGCTGCTGGCACAGGGTCGCGCCGCGCTCGTCTCCGCCAACCGGACCCTCGGGCTCGCGCTGGCCGAGGACGAGATCGACTACCTCGTGAAGGCGTTCACGGCCCTCGGCCGCGATCCGCACGACGTGGAGCTCATGATGTTCGCGCAGGCGAACTCGGAGCACTGCCGCCACAAGATTTTCAACGCCACGTGGGAGATCGACGGCGAGCGGCACGACCGCTCGTTGTTCCAGATGATCAAGAACACGTACGAGCTGCACCGCGACGGCATCCTGTCCGCCTACAAGGACAACGCGGCGGTGCTCGCCGGCACGCGCGGCGGCCGGTTCTTCGTCGATCCAACGACGAACGAGTACGTGACGCGCGAGGAGGAGATCCACCTCCTGTGCAAGGTCGAAACGCACAACCATCCGACCGCCATCTCGCCCTTCCCCGGCGCGGCAACGGGATCGGGAGGAGAGATCCGTGACGAGGGCGCCACGGGACGGGGCGCGAAGCCGAAGGCGGGGCTCACCGGATTCACGGTTTCCAACCTGCGGCTGCCGGGCGCCGTTCAGCCCTGGGAAAAGGATCACGGGAAGCCGAACCGGATCGTGTCCGCGCTGGACATCATGATCGAGGGCCCGCTCGGCGGCGCCGCGTTCAACAACGAATTTGGCCGGCCCAACATCAACGGGTATTTCCGGACCTTCGAAGCCGAAGTGCCGGCGGCACACAACCCGGCGGCGGCGGCACCGGCCGGTGCGACCGAGCTGCGGGGCTATCACAAGCCGATCATGCTCGCCGGCGGCGTGGGCAACATCCGCGCCGACCACGTCCGGAAGGGCTCGATCAATCCCGGCGACAAGCTCGTCGTGCTCGGCGGGCCCGCGATGCTGATCGGACTCGGCGGGGGCGCCGCGAGTTCGATGGCGAGCGGCCACGGCAGCGAGGATCTCGATTTTGCGAGCGTGCAGCGCGACAACGCCGAGATGGAGCGGCGGTGCCAGGAGGTGATCGACCGGTGCTGGGCGCTCGGCGCGGACAATCCCATCGCCTTCATCCACGACGTCGGCGCCGGCGGCCTGTCCAACGCGCTGCCCGAACTCGTCAACGATGGCGGACGCGGCGGCCGGTTCGACCTGCGCCGGATCCCGAACGACGAGCCGGGCATGACCCCGCTCGAAATCTGGTGCAACGAGTCGCAGGAGCGCTACGTGCTCGCGATTCCGGCCAACCGGATCGAAGCCTTCGGCGAACTGTGCCGGCGCGAGCGCTGCCCCTTCGCGATCGTCGGCGAGGCCACCGCGGAAAAACGGCTCGTGCTCGAGGATCCGCATTTCCGCAACACGCCGATCGACATGCCGCTCGAGGTGCTGCTCGGCAAACCGCCGCGAATGCACCGGGTCGAACACTCGTGCCGCCGCCCGGTGTCCGCGCTGGCGCTCCCCGGCTCCGCGACGCTCGGCGAGGCGGTTCGGCGCGTGCTCGCCCACCCCGCGGTGGCGGACAAGACCTTCCTCATCTCGATCGGCGACCGGACCCTCGGCGGGCTGATCTGCCGCGATCAGATGGTCGGTCCCTGGCAGGTGCCGGTCGCGGACTGCGGCGTCACGGCCGCGAGCTTCGACGTGTACACCGGCGAGGCGATGGCCATGGGCGAACGAACCCCCGTCGCCGTGAACAATGCTGCCGCCTCCGCGCGGCTGGCCGTCGGCGAGGCGCTGACGAATCTCGCCGCCGCGCAGATCGGCGATCTCGGCAAGGTCAACCTGTCCGCCAACTGGATGGCCGCGCCGGCGGTGCCGGGCGACGCCGCCGACCTCTACGCCGCGGTGCGCGCGGTCGGCATGGACCTGTGCCCGCAGCTCGGAATCACGATTCCCGTCGGGAAGGATTCCATGAGCATGAGCACCGTCTGGGACGAATCGGGGAAGACGAAACGCATCACCGCGCCCGTCTCGCTGATCGTCTCGGCGTTCGCTCCGTGTGCCGATGTCCGCCAGACACTCACCCCGCAGCTCGTACGTCAGCCCGCAGCGACATCCGTGACCGGCGGCGCCGCGGGGGCGTCCGACGACACGATTCTGTTGCTCGTGGACCTCGGCCGCGGGAAAGACCGGCTCGGAGGGTCGATCCTGGCGCAGGTGTATTCCCAGATCGGAGCCGACACCCCCGACGTGGATTCGGCGAAGGACCTCAAGGCGTTTTGGAACGCCGTCCAGGCGCTCGGCCGGGACGGCAGGATTCTCGCGTATCACGATCGGTCGGACGGTGGCCTGCTGGTGACCGCGATCGAGATGGCGTTTGCCGGCAATTCCGGCGTGGAGCTCGACCTTCCCTCGGGTGATCCGTTCGCTCCGCTGTTCGCCGAAGAGCTTGGCGCCGTGCTCCAGGTGCGCGCGGCGGACGCGGGCGCGGTCGACGAGGTATTTCGCACGCACGGGCTGGAAGGCTGCACGCGCCGGATCGGCCGCCTGACCGACGATCACGCGTTTCGCGTCGTGCAGGATGGGAAGCCGATCTTCGCCGAGGACATTTTTGCGCTCCGCGGCATCTGGTCGGACGTCACGCGTCGCATTTCGCTGCTCCGCGACAACCCCGCGTGCGCCGAGCAGGAGTATCGGGTGAAGCTCGACCGCAAGAACCCCGGGATCCGACCCGTGCTGACATTCGCGATCGAGAAGCCGGCGCCGCAGCTTGCAGCGAAGACGCCACGGCCCGCCGTGGCCATCCTGCGCGAGCAGGGCGTGAACGGCGAAGTCGAGATGGCGGCGGCGTTCACGCGCGCGGGATTTCGCGCGGTCGACGTGCACATGACGGATATCCTGTCGGGGCGCGTGTCGCTCCGCGATTTTCGCGGGGTGGTGGCGTGCGGCGGATTCAGCTACGGCGACGTGCTGGGCGCCGGCGAGGGCTGGGCGAAGAGTATTCTGTTCCACGAGCGCGCCCGGGCCGAATTCAGCGGCTTTTTTGCCCGCGAGGACGCCTTCGCGCTCGGCGTGTGCAACGGCTGCCAGATGATGAGCAATCTGCACTCGATCATTCCGGGCGCCGAACTCTGGCCGCATTTTGTGCAGAACAAGTCCGAGCGGTACGAGGCGCGCTTCGTCTCCCTCAAGGTGGAGAAGAGCCCGAGCATCCTTTTCGTCGGCATGGAAGGCTCGGTCATTCCGATCGCGGTCGCCCACGGCGAGGGTTACGCGGAGTTCAAGGATGCGGCGGCGGCCCGGCGCTGCAGCGAGTCGGGCCTGGTCGCGGGGCGGTTCGTCGACAACCACCATCAGCCGACCGAGGTGTATCCGCTCAACCCGAACAGTTCGCCGTTTGGGATCACGGCCCTGACAACGACGACCGGCCGGGCCACGATCCTGATGCCCCATCCCGAACGCGTCTTCCGCACGGCCGCCATGAGCTGGCACCCCGCCGACTGGGGCGAGGACTCCCCCTGGATGCAGCTCTTCTACAACGCCCGCCGCTGGGTGGGATAGGTTCGCGGGTTTTCGCTCCGCGAAAATCTGGTCGAGCTCGATGTCCTCACCGGGCTGATCAGACAAACCAACGCGATGAGGACATCGCGTTCCACCTGATTTTGTAGGCCGCGAGCTTGCTCGCGCCCACGTTGGTAATTCGCCCACGCCCGCCCCGCGCGATCGCAAGCGCGCGAGCAAGCTCGCGGCCTACGCAATACCTGATGATCGCATTCGGCGCGTCACGACATTCCCCAGGACGCCTCATCCCGCGCGGTGAGGTCACCGCGCCGACATGAAGACAGTCCCGCATTTGGTCGCATCCCCGTTGGCGCGAACAAGCTCACGCCCCACAACCGCATCGCTCCCGCCGTAGGCCGCCCGCTGGCGGGCGCCATTCTTCCCCTCCTTCGCAAAACACTCAGCCTCTTCACCCCCGCAGTAGCGCGACACTCGGCGCGCAGTGTGCCGGCTGAACGTTCGCCTCGCCGGCGCCTGGCCCCTCGACTTTGCGAAAATCCCGCCAACCCTAACCGGATGCACGAGGCGAACCGCTCACCGACCGCGTTGGGTGACGAACGCATCCTGCCGCCCCGCGAAGCGCTGATCGCGGCGGAAAGCGGCGGAAGCACGCCGTGCGTGATCGCGCCCGCGGAAAAGCTGCGGCGCGGCGCCAAAGGTTTCCGCGGCATGATGCTCGCGATGCTCGCGGCGGGGTTCGCCACGTTTGGACTGCTCTACTGCGTGCAGCCGTTGATGCCGGTGCTGGCGCACGAGTTCGGACTCAACGCCGCGGGCAGCAGTCTCGTCCTTTCGATCTCGACCATCCTGCTCGCGTCAGGACTGGTGTTCACCGGACCCATTTCCGACGCGCTCGGAAGGAAACCGATCATGGTCGCCGCCCTGTTTGGCGCGGCGCTGTTTACCATCGCGAGCGCGTTGATGCCGACCTGGAACGGCGTCCTCGTCATGCGCGCGCTGATTGGCATTTCGCTCTCCGGACTCGTCGCTGTCGCGATGACTTACCTCAGCGAGGAAATCGCCCCGGAGGTGCTCGGCTGGTCGATGGGACTCTACATCGGGGGCAACGCCATCGGAGGCATGGGCGGCCGGCTGATCGCCGGCGTGCTCGTGGACTTCGTGTCGTGGCGAATCGCGCTGGGAGCGCTCGGCGTCGCCGGTCTGCTCGCGGCAATCGCGTTCTGGCGGCTCGCCCCGCCGTCGCGCCACTTCCAACCCACCCCGCTCCAGTTCCGCGCGCTGCGCGAAGGATTCATCCTGCATTTGCGCGATCCCGGTCTGCCCTGGCTGTTCGCGGAGGGCTTTCTGCTCATGGGTGGGTTCGTCACGCTGTTCAACTACATCACCTACCGACTCCTCGCCGCTCCGTATCACCTGAGCCAGGCGATCGTCGGCTCCGTGTCGGCGGTGTACCTGACCGGCATCTACAGTTCCGCCCGGGTCGGGGCGCTGGCGGACCGGCTCGGCCGGCGCCGGGTTTTCTGGGGCATCACTGCCGTCATGCTCGTCGGGGTGTTGATCACGCTGGCCGAGCCGCTGTGGCTGGTGCTGGTCGGGATGCTGGTGTTTTCGTTCGGCTTTTTCGGCGCGCACTCGGTGGCGAGCAGTTGGATCGGACGCCGCGCGCGCCGGGCCCGCGGGCAAGCCTCCTCGCTTTACCTGCTCTGCTACTACATCGGCAGCAGTGTCGCAGGCACGACCGGCGGCTATTTCTGGCACTATGCCGGCTGGACGGGCGTGGCCTGGTTCATCGCCGGCCTGCTGACGATCGCGGTCCTGATCGCCCTCAAGCTCACCCGCCTCCCCCCTCTGCCTTCCTCGTGACCCCGTGAAATGGTAGAGTGAGGCGTCTCAGGTTTTCGCGTTTCGCATTCCGAGTTCCGCATTTCTGCCGTTTCTGCCGTTTCTTCTTTCGAACGTTTGTTCGTTTCCGCCTTTCACTTTCCGCTTTTTCGCTTTCCCGCTTTTCCGATCTTCATCTGTCCTCCGACGGCCGTCGTCCGTCCCTCCAGCCTTCCGTCCCTCCGGTCTTCCGTCCCTCCGGTCCTCGGGCCCTCCGCCCCTCACCCTCCGCTCGGCGGCCGCACGCCATAAAACGGCAGCAACTGCTTCAGATGTCCCTGGACGATCGCGCCGATCGTCTCGGCCGGAACCGAGCCCTTGTGCAGTTCGAAGATTGCGACGAGCAGCGCGAGCTCGATGTCGACCTTCTTCGGCGTGGTTGCCTTCATCTCGGCAAGAATCTCGAGCGCCTTCTTTTCGGCGCGCTTGTAGTCGGCAAAATTCTGTTCGGTCGGCGTGGACATCCCCCATCGCCTCGCGCCGCCGTCCGATCGTCAAGATTTTCGGAGCCTTTCGGGGTGTCGCGGCAACTGGACGTAGAAGACGGACGGATGGGCGGATTTTCAGGCGCGCAGAATGACAGCCGCAAACCTTACGCGCAGCGTTAAGGGGAAGGGCGTCTGTCCTCACAATCAACGCGCATCTGCGTTGGAATTGGACACCGCAACAGGTGACGCAGACGGGAGGAACGGGCGGCATTTTCGGAATGGATCGGCTCTCAGAGTTTTCCGATTTTCCGATTTCGCCCACTCCCGCCTTTCTCCTCGGCCTTCCACCCCTTCTCCCCCTTCGCGAGACTGGAAGGTCGCCACTACGGGGCGGAGGGCCTGAGGGCACCTTTTGCGGGCGAGGCGCCCGCGCTCCAATCCGGAATTGCCTCAGGCGCCCCAGACTTTGAAGTCGCGGAGGATCGAGTCGCCGATGAATTCGCGGAGGATCGAGTTGTCCGGCACCCACTCCGTCGCGATCGGCGAGAACCATTCCAGAAACGCCAGCAGCCGGCGCGCCTCGAGGTACTCCGGCGTGCCGGGTTCAACCTGGCGCAGGAGCGGTTCCGCGATCGGGCGCAGCACCGACAATTCGTAGGCGAGCGCGGAGTTGAACATGACGTCCGCGTTTTCCTGGTAGGGAAAGATGTGCAGCTTCTCGCCGCGGCGCACGGACTCCCAGCGGCTGATCGTGTCGGTCGCGCTGTACCCGCGGTCGCGCGCGTCGCGGACGATCCGTCGGATCAGGCGCGTATCGGTCGTCGAAATCCGGTTGTGCCGGTCCAGGTTCAACTGGGTCAGGGCCGAGGCATAGATCTGGAACGACTGCGCCGCGAGCGCCCGCGGAATGAGCCGCGGATTCAGGCCGTGGATGCCCTCGAGAATGATAAGCTGTCCCGGGCGCAACTGGACGGTCTCGCCCGGATACTGCCGGCCTTCCTGGAAACTGTAACGCGGAAGCTGGACCGCATGCCCCGCGACCAGCCCCTGGAGATGGTCGGCGAGCTGGCTGAGTCGCAGCGCATCGATCGTCTCGTAGTCGAGCTGCCCGTTCGCGTCACGCGGCGTCTCGCCGCGATCGACAAAGTAGTTGTCGAGCTCGAGGGCGAAGGGCGACAGCCCCAGCGAGAGCAACTGGACCGCCAGCCGGCGTGAAAACGTGGTCTTGCCCGAGGACGACGGGCCCGAGATCAGCACGAGCCGCGCCTGATCGCCGCGATTGGCGATCTGCCGCGCGATTTCGGCGATCGTCTGTTCGTGCAACGCCTCCGACACGAGGATCAGCTCCCGGCTGCGGCCGCCGGCGATGGCATCGTCGAGCGCGCCGACGCTGGCGATCCCGAGACGTTCCAGCCAGGCCCCGTACTGGCGGAAGGCACCCAGGAGCTTCGAACTGCTCGCCAGAGGGGTGAGCTTGTCCGGCGTGTGCTGGCGCGGGTAACGCAGCACGAAACCGCCGTTCATCGGCTTCAGGTCGAAGCTTTGCAGGTAGCCGGTCGACGGCACCATGAACCCATGCCGGTCATCGATGCACTCACCGAGTTGATACAGCGCGATGACGGGCTTTCGCCGGTGCTGGATCAGTCGCACCTTGTCTGGATGATTCTGGCGCTCGAAGATCGCGATCGCCTCGGCGAGCGGCACCTCGCGCCGGACGAGCGGCAGGTCGGCCGCCACCAGCCGCTGCATATCCTTTTCGAGTGTCACGAGTTCCTCGGCCGTCAGCGGGCCCCGGTTGCCGGCACTGCAGAAGTAACCTCCCGACGTGAGTGAGTGGTCAATCGAAAGCCAGGCGTTCGGAAACACGCGGGAAAATGCCGCCTCAAGCAGGAACGTGAGCGAACGGCGGTAGATCCGCGCGCCGTCGACCTCGGCCATCGTCACCGGCCTCACCCGCGCCTCGAGTTCGATGGTCCGGGTGAGCTCGCACAATTCGCCATTGATGATGGCGGCGACGATCGGGGGAGCGCCGGCCACGGAAAGGGGCGCGAGCAACGCCGCCGCCGTCGCCCCGCGCGGGCCGCGCAACGTCCGCCCGTCCGGCAAGTGCAGCTCGATCGTGCTGCTGGGGTCTGCGAACGTCGGCTCGGTCATGGAGGCGGGACGCTCGCAACAATTTGAGGGCACCGCAATCCGAAGGAGCGCGCGTTTCTTGCGAAAATCTGACACGGGAGGGGGATGGCTGAGTGGCGAAGTCGTGAGGATCGGATGATGGCGAATGCGTCGGCTCGCTCTCGCTCCTCCTACGCCGAGCCTACGGAGGACAGGTCGCCGCTACCGGCTCCGCCGTTTTTCGCTCTTCCACGTCTTCCGCATTTCCGCGTTTTCCGATTTTCCACTTTTCCGCATTTCCGATTTTCGCTTTTCCGCCCTACGGCTCGCGGTTGCGGGGGTGGAACTTGGCGTGGTGGTCGACGAGGCGCTGCGGTTCGACGGCGGTGTAGATCTGGGTGGTCGAGATGCTGGCGTGACCGAGCATCTCCTGGATCGCCCGCAGGTCGGCGCCTCCCGTCAGCAGGTGCGTGGCGAACGAATGCCGGAGCGCGTGCGGCTTCACCTTCTTCGCGATGCCGGCGCGTTTCGCGTAGGCCTGGACGATCAGCCAGAGGCCCATGCGTGACAGCGCCGAGCCGCGGTGGTTGAGGAAAAACTGACTGCCGGTCCGCGGCTTGACGAGATGGGGGCGCCCCGAGGCGAGGTACGCCGTCAGCGCGGCGCACGCCCGGCCGCCGATCGGCACCACGCGCTCCTTCGAGCCCTTGCCGAACACGCGCAGGAACTGGTTGTCCAGGTCCACCTGCTGGAGCGTGAGCGCGGCGAGTTCGGAGACGCGGAGCCCACTCGAATAAAACAGCTCGAGCAGCGCGCGATCCCGCAGCGACCGCGGATCACCGCCGTTCGCCGCGCCGAGGAATCGCGCGATCTCGGCCTCGGACAACGTCGCCGGCATCTTCCGGCGCAGCTTCGGGCCGCTGAGCAGCGCCGTGAAATCGTCGGCGCGACGGTTCTCGCGGACGAGAAACCGCGCGAGCATCCGGAGCGCCGTCAGTTTTCGCGCCAGGCTGGCGGTGGAGTAGCGGCCGGCACTGAGCGCGTGGATCCAGCCGGCGGCGAGATCCGGGGTGACGGCCCGCCAGCCCGCGGCCCCTTCGCGGCCGAAATAGCCGGCGGCCTGACGGAGATCATCGCCGTACGCCGCGATGGTGTTTTTCGAAAGCCCGCGCTCGAGGCTGATGAACGCGAGAAACGCATCGATCTCCTCGGTAAACGGGGCCGGCGCGTCGGCGCGTTGCTTGGGTCGTGCCACGGGGAGAATTGTCCGGCGTTTTCGCGAGCCGGTGCCAGGGTCCGCCCGTCCGGCGGCGAACCCGCATGGCCGCCTCAGTACCGTCGCCGCATCATCGGCGGCGGAGGCGGCGTGCTCTCCTTCATGCGGAAGGTGATGCGCGCCTTCTCCAGATCGTAGGGGCTCATCTCCATCTTCACCGTGTCGCCCGCGGCGATCTTGATGAAGTTCTTCCGCAGCTTGCCGGAAATGTGGGCGAGGACGACGTGCCCATTCGCCAACTGCACCTTGAACATCGTGCCGGGAAGAACGGCAACGACCTTGCCTTCGACTTCAATCGCGTTGCCTTCGGCCATGGTGAACGTGGACTTCGCTCGCGATGCAGAGGATCCTCATATCGTGCTACGTCAAAAGCCACTTGTAAGGCAGAAGTGGGGGCGCTTAGTCAAGGATTCCCGTCGTTCCAACCGCCATGCCAACACCCCCGCCCTGTCCGTTCGAAAAGCGCTTTCCGTCCCAGCTCGTGCGCGACGACGTGTTCTTCATGAGCCTGGCGTACAACCAGGCGATCGACGCGTGGCGGCAGGACGAGGTGCCGATCGGGGCGGTGATCGAGATCGGCGGCGAAGTCGTGGGGGCGGCGCACAATACCGTCGAGGGAGCCCACGACCCGACCGCGCACGCGGAGATCCTCGCCATCACGCAGGCGGCGTCGCGGATCGGCGACTGGCGGCTCGAAGGCGCGACCGTTTACGTGACGAAGGAACCGTGTCCGATGTGCTCGGGCGCGATGCTGATGTCGCGCGTGCGGCGGGTGTGTTACGCGGTGCCCGACCCGAAGATGGGCTGCCTTGGCGGCGCGACCAATCTGAACGATCTCCCGCGGGTGAATCACCACGTCGAACTCACCGCGGGCGGCGTGCTCGAGGACGAATGCCGCGAGTTGCTGCAGGGGTTTTTTAGGGTGAAGCGGGAAGAGGGGGCGGAGTGAAGGGGAGATTCGTTGTTGGAGATTGGGAGTTGGGAGTTGGGGGGGGGTGGGAGGTGTTCGTCGGTGGTGGGGAGAATTGGTAATTAGTAGTTCGTAGTTGGTAATTGGTGGTTGGTGGATTGGGAGAGGGCTGCGGAGCGGAGCGTGAGCGAGGCGCCGGCGACAGCATCGCGGGCTTGGCGCGAAATTGGTCCGACGCCGCGAATCTCGCACCCCAAAGTTGACCTAAGGCCGTAGCGGTGCATCAGTTGCCCTCCCACGTTAGGTCCCAACCTGAAATCATCATTCCCATGGCATACGAACTTCCGAAGCTGCCCTACGCCAACAACGCCCTCGAGCCCCACATCGACGCGCGCACGATGGAAATCCATCACGACAAGCATCACGGCGCGTACGTGAACAACGTGAACAACGCGCTCAAGGATCAACCGGCGCTGGCCAGCCTGCCGGTGGACCAGCTCATCGCCGATCTGGGCAAGGTGCCGGACGCGATTCGCCCGGTCGTCCGCAACAACGGCGGCGGTCACAGCAATCACACGTTCTTCTGGAACATCATCGGTCCGGGCAAGGGCGGCGCCCCGAAGGGCAAGCTGGCCGAGGCGATCAACGCGACCTTCGGCTCGTTCGACAAGATGAAGGAAGACTTCGGCAAGGCCGCGGCCGGCCGTTTCGGTTCCGGCTGGGCCTGGCTGGTGGTTGGCGCGGACAAGAAACTCGCGATCGGATCGACGGCCAACCAGGACAGCCCGCTGATGGGCAAAGCGGTCGCCGGGTTCGAAGGCAAGCCGGTCATCGGCCTCGATGTCTGGGAGCACGCCTACTATCTCCACTACCAGAACCGTCGTCCCGACTACATCGCCGCGTGGTGGAATGTCGTCGATTGGGATGCGGCGGAAAAGAATTACCAGGCCGCGGTGGCGTAGGTTGCAGCGGTCACGCGGGGTTGTCTCGCGAAGTACTGAACAACGCGATGGGGACATCGCGTTCCACCAACGTCGCGTTGTCGCCCCGCGCCAAGTGGTGCACTCCCTCGGGTGAAGCCCGATGTCCTCATCGGGCTTTATTCTTTCCCGATAGCTTTGCCGTTGTCGGCGAGAGCTAACCTGAACAACGCGATGAGGACATCGCGTTCCACCGTTGGCATTACCGCGGGGTCCAGACGCAGGCCTGCATCGCGTTGCCGACGGCGCTGCCGTGCGTGAGGGACGTGCTCTTGCCGGTGACGGTGTCGAGAATGCACAGGACGCTGCTCGTGCGCGTGCGCGCCGTGTACACGAGATGCCGGCCGTCGGGGAGCCAGCACGGTTCAATGCCGTCGAACGGCGCCCGTGAGACCACCTCGGCGCGGCCCGTGGAGAAATCGTACACGGCGATCTGGTAGCCGCCGGCCATCACGGTGCAGGCAATCTTGTTCGGATTCGTCCTGCTCCAGTCCGGCTCGGCCGTGTAGCTGTAGCCGGTCCGCAGCCGCTGGAGGCCGCCACCGCCGGCGGACATCACGAAGAGCTGGGGTCCGGGTTGCATCGCAAACACGATCCGGCTTCCGTCCGGCGACCAGCAGGGCGAGGACTTCGCCTCGTCCGAGTGCGTCCGCCGCACCGGCGCCGAACCGCCGCGGGCGTTCGCGATCCAGATTTCCGGCGAGCCCGTGCCCGACAGAACCATCGCGACCTGCGAGCCGTTCGGGCTGTAGCGCGCGCCGGTGTTGGTCCCGCGGAAACTCGCAAACACGGTCTGGCGCATTGTCGCCAGGTTCAGCTCGAGGATGTCGGGGAATCCCGAGCGCGCGTAGCTCGTGTACAGGATCTTCGAGCCGTCCGGCGACCAGCGGGGCGAGAGCGCGAGCGCGTGATCGTTGGTGATCCGCTTCACGTCGCCGAGAAACAGGTCGGACGTGTAGATCTCCTTCTTGCCCGTGCCTTCACCGACGAACGTCAGGCGCGACGTGAAGTAACCGCGCAGCCCGAACGGATTCGTCCGGTCGACGGCGATGTCCGCCGCGCGCAGCAGCGCGTTGCGGGCGCTCGTGCCCGGGACGAGCTGCGAGAGCGCCGGGGTGGTCTGGCGCCCCTTCATGATGTCGAGCCGGACCTCGGCGGGACCGACGAGCGTGAACCGGATGTCGTACGCGTAATCGTAGCCGCGGACCACGTAGGCCCCGTCCGAACCGAATGCCATGAGGGCGAGCGCATTGAGCTCGGTCGTGTTCGCCGAAACGCGCACCGCGATGGAGTTCTTGTCCACCGGTACTTCCACGTCCCCCAGGTGACGGACTTGGGCGGACAGCGGGCCCGCAATCAACGCGAGAAAGAAGGCAAGGCGCAGGAATTTTTGCATGAGCGAAAAGAGATGAGAATGACGGCGCAACGGCGCGGCATTTCTATTTGCGCCCCGCTGCGCCATAACAACCCTTATTTGCTCACAATCCAGCCGTCCTCCCTACCCGCCGTGACCACCGATCAAATCAAGGAGCACCTCAAGCAGGTCAAGTATCCCGGATTCAGCCGCGACATCGTTTCGTTCGGGCTGGTCCGTTCCGCCGGTTTTCTGGACGGCACCGTGAAGGTTTCCCTCGCGCTCACGAGCTCGGATCCGAAGGTGCCGCTCCAGTTGAAGACGGAGGTGGAAGCGGTCCTCCGCCAGATCGACGGCGTCCGGGACGTGCTCGTCGAAATTTCCGTGGCGCCGGCGAAGGCGGCGGCGACCGGCGGCGGCGGCAACCTGCCCGGCGCGGGCGCGGCGCCGAAGTCGATCCGGCATTCGGTGGCCATCGCCTCCGGCAAGGGCGGCGTCGGCAAGAGCACGTTTTCGGTGAATCTCGCGTGCGCGATCGCACAGATCCTGGAAAAGCGCGGGCGCGCCGGACGCGTCGGCCTGCTCGACTGCGACATCTACGGACCCAGCGTCCCGTTGATGATGGGGTTGCAGGGGCGGCCGATGGTCGAGGGCGAGGGCCAGGAGGCGATGCTCGTCCCGATGGAGCGCCACGGCGTGAAGGTCATGAGCATGGGATTCCTGGTCGACGACAACACGCCGGTCGTCTGGCGCGGCCCGATGATCATGAAGACGGTGCAGCAGTTCGTGCAGAACGTGAAATGGGGCGACGTCGACGTGCTGCTGGTTGACCTGCCTCCCGGCACGGGCGACGCGCAGCTTTCGCTCGTGCAGACGCTGCCGCTCGACGGCGCGATCATCGTGACGACGCCGCAGGCAGCCGCGACCAACGTGGCACGGAAGGGCGGCCTCATGTTTCAGAAGGTCAACGTGCCGGTGCTCGGAGTCGCCGAGAACATGAGCTACTTCGTCGACCCGGCCGGCGCGCGGCACGCGCTGTTCGGCACCGGCGGCGGGATCGCGACCGCCGAGAAACTCGGCACGTCCCTGCTCGGTCAGGTGCCGTTGATCCCGGAAATCCGGGAAGGCGGCGACAGCGGCGCACCGATCGTCGTCACCGCGCCGACCAGCGTGGCCGCCCGCGTGTTTCGCGAGATCGGCGAGACACTTTTGGCGCGCGTCGAGCAGCCGGCGCACCGAATGTGACATTTAGGAAATATTGCCGGCATTGACAGCTCCCAACTGCTCGGTCTCATTCTGTAGCGCGCGCCGAAAGCATGACTTCTCCAGCTCAAGAGCCGTCCACTTCCAGGGAGTTTGTGAAGCAGTCCAGCCTCTACCAAGAGTTTCTGGCTGAGCGTGAGGAAATCCTGAAACACAAGTGGCTCGAGTCCGAGCGACTTGGCTATGACATCGGGTTCGAACGCGCGCTGCTGGACTGGATCCGGAAGCATCGGGAGAGCTGGCGGGCCGCCCGCCGTCAGCAGCAGCAGCACCAGGCCGGCGGGGCGCCGGCGCCGTTCGCCACCACGAGCGACGCGAAAAGGGCCAGTTAACGCAAAAAGCCGGGTAAAACCCGGCTTTTGTGTTTGGGCCGCCAAGCGAGGGCGGCGTTCGGCGCGGAGATTACTTGATCTCGCGGTGAAGCGTATGCCGCTTGAGGAACGGGTTGTACTTCTTCTTCTCGATGCGCTCGGTCACGGTCTTCTTGTTGCGCTTCGTGAGGTAACGCGAGACCGGCTTCCCCTCTTTGCGGGCTTCCGTGCACTCCAGGATGACTTGTTCTTGCATGATCGAAATGGGTTGAGGGGTCAGAGGAAACGGCGCCGCCACGTCGGTGCAAGCTCTAAGAGCGAAGAGTGAGACTGAAAGTGAGGGAGCCCGTGGAAGTGAGAGCACACGTGAAGGAGGGCGGAGTCGGGCGATCGATGCATGGGGGCAAAGTCGCTCGATCCGCGGCGCAATTGTCAGCTGGCCAGAAGCTTAGTTGACGACCGCTGGGGTCTGGTTGCCAGCGGAGATGCAGGGCAGCCCGAGGAGACATCGGGCTGATCGATGTGGGCGCGGTGACCTCACCGCGCGAGACGTAATGCACCCATCATCCCGCGCGGTGAGGTTACCGGGCCCCGCAGGAATGATCCCAATCGGGCGCGAGCGAGCTCGCGGCCTACCTGGCACGAGGCGTTATATCAGGACGTCAGCGTCGTTTTTCCGTCAGCGGGACCATGACGCCCCGACGGAAGAGCGTCACCTGACCCGTGCTCGATGAAACGACGATCGAAATGCAGTTGGCCGTAACGCTGATCGCCGCCGCCGCCGCATGCCGGCTGCCGAGTCCGCTCGGCAGCGTGTGACTGCTGTCGGTCGCCTGGATCAGGCTTCCGGCCGCCTCGACCACGCCGTCGCCGCGGATCACGAAGGCGCCGTCGATCGAGGAGAACTCCTTCACCGTCTCGTCCATGAACGGGTTCAGGATATTGCGATCCTCCTCCTTGTACCCGTAAAATGGATTCAGGACGAGCGGCTTGGTCAGCTTCTCGACCTTGTTGGTGTCGCCCACGACGAAGAGGCATCCCACCGGCCGCCCCTCCCGGCCCTCGACGGCCAGCTCGGTGGCGACCGCGATCACGCGCTCGAGCACCTCGGGTTTGACGTCCTCGGGCAGGAGGTCGGCCGTCGAGCCGGTGAGCAGGGTCTGGAACTCCCGCTCGATGTCGACGACCACGAGCGTGTCGAACTGGTTGCTGCCGGTGATGCCGCCGATGCAGGCGATCCGGTCGGTGAACGTGACGACTCCGCGCGTAAGGGCCACGAGCATCGCACTGCGGAGCTGCGCCAGCCGCTGGTTCGAGAACGACCGCACCTGGATCGTCTCCGTGAATTCCTTTTCCTCGTCGGTCGGCTCGATCGCGGTCCGGGTGACGAGAATGGTCTTGAACTTCGAACGCAGGGTCCCGGGCTGGATGCCGCCAATGAAGGTGTCGCCGAAGACGACGATCGCGCCGCAGTCGGTGCCCTCGGCCACGCGTTCGGCCTCGCGAAACATCAGCCGGTTGACGCGGTTCTGCTGCGCCTGCACGGCGCGCAGGCCGCCGAAACCGCCCAGCAGCCGCTCGTAAAGCGCGTCCAGGTCGGGGGCGTTGACGAGACTCTCGACCAGCGTCGGATCCTTCACCTGCTGCGCGATCGAGGCGAGGACCTGGAGGTAATCGCGCGCGTTCTCGCCCGCGATGAGCATGAAGATCAGGTGCACCCGGTCGTCGGCCAGCGCGCCATCGTGCCGGATGCCGACACGACTACGGCCGATCGCGAGGATGTAGCGACGGCTCATGCGGACGCGGACGTGCGGCAGCGCGACGCCAAAGCCGAGATACGTCGTCATCGTGCTTTCGCGGGCGAGCAGGCCCTTCAGCAGCGACTCCGGCTTCAGGTCCGGAAATTTTTCGACGGAGACGTCGAGCAGCTCCTTCAGCGCCCCCTCCAGGTCGAGGGCGCGCAGGTCGATGATCCGGCTGCGGGCGATGATCTTCTCGAGCCGCATCGTTCAGGAGGGACGCCGTTCCACTGCGCCGGCCGGAAAAACGCCAGGGAAGCGATGTCCAGGTTTCGTTTTCCGGCGGGTCACGGGGTCAGGAACGTTTTTCAGCGATCACGACTTTCGGCGAACGAGGCGGCAGCGCCCCGCGGCTCAGCGCTCCCACTGGAGCGCGCCCTTCTTCACCTCGTACCAGAGTCCCAGCACGAGCACGCCGAGGAAGAACAGGATCGGCCCGAGGATCGCGATGTGGTTCGCGAGAAACTCACGGTAGATGAACGTCCACGGGATGAGGATCACGACCTCGAGGTCGAAGAGCATGAACAGCAGCGCGGTCAGGTAGAACTTCACCGAGAACCGCGTGTGGACGAGCCCCTCGCCCGGGACGCCGCATTCGTACGCCGAGTCCTTGATCTTCGTGTGCTTCGCGCGCTGGCCAAAGAGATGGCTCGCGCCGACGACCGTGCCGGTGATGAGGGCGGCCAGCACGACCTGGATCAGGAAGGGCAGATATGCGGAGGCGGTCATGACGTTGTCGGGACGACAATTGGGCGCAGGGTTTGCGCCGCCGCAAGAGGAAATCGGCCGCGAGGGCCGGCGGTCAGTTGCCGACCCGGATGATCTTCGCCTGGCTCGTCTTCGTCGAACCGACCCCGAGCGTCTCCGCGAACTCGAGCGTGCGAATGTCCTCGTCGATCGGCTCGAAGCCGGACTGCCGCCGATGCTCGTTCATGCGGTCGCGCATCAGCGCATCCATCATCACCGGATCGCGGCTCAGCCAGATGACCGGTTCCGACACGGTGTAAAGCGAGTTGAAGAACGGGCCGCCGATGAACTGGTAGTGCTCGAGACTCGCGATGGTGAAGAGCCAGGTCTCGCGCAACTCGGGGATGGCGCTCATCTCCGCGACAGCGGCGGGCGCGTTCGCCGGCGAGCGGAAGAACCGGGCCGTGTTCGACGCGTTCCAGAGCGTGGCGTTCACGAGGGCGCCGTTGACGCCCAGCGTCGGATGATCGGTGAACACCGGCATGTTGATCCAGAAATCGCTGTCGAGGAAGAGCGGCGTCGCGAGGAAGCTCTTGCGGTCCTCGTCCTTGGTCGAGGTGTTCGAGGCGTCCTGGGTCTGCTTCGCGGCGAACACCGGGTCGAAACGCTGCGGCAGCGGCGAGTCGTAGAACCAGACGGGATCGTAGTAGCGGCCGGACTCGAGCACGTACACCGGGTTGCCGTTGAAAGGCGTCTCGCCCGAGACCAGCGACGGCAGGTAGCCCGTCATCCGGAGCCGCAGGGCATTGAGACCGACGAGAAAGATGTTCTGGTGCTCGTAGCCGCGCCGCTCGAGGGCGGCGATGACGGCCTCCGTCAGTGCGACGGGGGTGGCCATGCCCGGGCCCGAGTCGGCGTAGACCTTGAGACCGACGCGCTTCTTTGGTCCGGGAACGATCTTGCGGCCAATCTGCTTCTCGAACGCCTCGAACAGCGCTTCGACCTCGCGATCATAGCTCTTCTCGGTGAAGTCCGGCAGGCGCGCCTGGAACACGGGGTCGCGCGGGGCGTGGGACACCACCGCGCCGGACGGCCCGACGGACGGAGTGTTGGTCGGACCCTCGGCACGCAAGCTGCCTACGGCCAAGGCGATGAGAAAAACCAGAGAAAAGCGCAGGCGCATGAACGAGAGTGAGTCGGCTAATCCGACGTAAAGTTTCGTCGGAAGCCGCTGAACTTGACAGTCCGGGCGGGCAGTTGAAAGTGGATTCTTCACGGCCGGGGCTGCGCCTATTTATAGAGGGGGACATCTCGCGCCCGACTCGCCGTCCATGCCCGTAATCAAGCCTACCTGCGTCCGCGACCTGAAGGTCCGCGTGAATCTCGCCGACGTGGTTTCACGTGTGGTTGCCCTGCGGAAAGCCGGCGGGACCCGGTTGAAAGGGCTGTGCCCGTTTCACAACGAGAAGACGCCGTCGTTTCACGTCGATCCCGACAAGGGGTTCTACAAGTGCTTCGGGTGCGGGAAGGCGGGGGACGCGATCACGTTCGTGCGTGAAACCGAACAGCTTAGCTTCACCGAGGCGGTCGAGGCGCTGGGCAAGCGTTTCGGGATCGCGATCGAGTACGAGGAGGGGACGGGCGCCCCCACGCGCGAAGAGCGTTCGCTCCGGCAGGAGATCTTCGACCTCCACGAACAGGCCGCCGAGCACTTCCACCAGGCGTTTCGGGCCCGCGATGCGGCCGGCGAGTTTTTCCGCAAGTACTGGACCGACCAACGGCGTTTCAGCCCGGAGCTGGCGGACGAGTTCAAGATCGGGGCGGCCGACGAACACGGGAGCGGACTCGGCGTGGCACTGCTGCGGCGGAAATACTCCGAGGAGGCCCTGCGCCGCTGCGGGCTGTTTTTCATCCGCGACGACGCGCTGCTCGCGCCGGGCACGCTGCGGCCGAGGTTCCGCGGCCGGCTGATGATCCCGATCCGGGATCACCAGGGCCGGGTGGTCGCCTTCACTGCGCGGCAGACGAGTCTCACGCCGGCCGACGACCCCGCCCGCGAGGCGAAATACGTCAACTCGCCCGAAACGCCCATCTTCACGAAGGGAAATCTGCTCTTCAATCTCGACCGGGCCCGGACCAGCGTCGGCGAGGGCAAGCCGTTCGTGATGGTGGAAGGCCAGCTCGACGCGCTCCGCTGCTGGAGTGTCGGACTCAAGACCGCCATCGCGCCCCAGGGCACCTCGATCACCGAGCAACAACTCGTGCTGCTACGCCGGTATCACGCCCAGGTAGAATGCTTTTTCGACACCGACACGGCGGGGCAAAAGGCGGCGCTACGCTTCCTGCCGATGGCGCTGAAGGCCGGGATCGAGGTCCGGTTCCTCTCGACGCCCGGCGCGGAGAAGATCGACCCGGACCTGCTGTTCCTCGACCGCGGGATCGAGGCCTACGAGGAGATTCGCCGGAACGCGTTGTCGGCGATGGCGTTCGCCTGCCACTCCGTCCTGCCGACGCCGGGCGGCGCCTCGCCGGAACTGAAGGCCCGGGCCGCCCAAGCGATCTTCGAAATCGTCACGGCGACCGAAAGCGAGGTCGCCCGCACCGAATCCCTCAACGAGGCGGCCGGCCATCTGCGACTGCCCGCGGCGGCGATGCACAAGGACTTTCAGAGCTTCCTGGCGCGGCAGGCCCGCCAGGCGGCCGCGCGTCCCGCGCCTGCCGAGCCCGAGGTAACGTTCGTGGAGGCGGGCGGAGGCCATGCCGGCCCGACACCCGAACGAGACCTTCTGATGCTTCTCCTGCATTTCGAGTCGCTCGGCCTGCCGCTCAGCCACGCGATTCCGCCCGACGGCGGATGGGTCGATTCCGCGCACCCGGCCGGGGTGCTCTTAAATCGGTTTCTCGGTGAGTTTGAGCATCATTCGTGGCCCGGCCGCGACCATTTGGAGCCGCTGCTTGAAACCGAGGAGGAACGGACTTTGGTGGCGACCCTTTTGTTCGAGACGCCGGCCATCGAAGACCCGGTCAAAATCGCGCAGGAAGGGTTGCGCCAGCTCCGGGCCCGTTCCCTCGAACCGCGGCTGCGCCAAATAGAACTTGCATTGGCTAACGTCGGTGCGGACAGTAAGTTTGACCCAATTTCACTCTTGAAAGAACGTTTGGAACTGCAACGCCAGCTCCGCCAGCCGCTCGTGCTGGCCGCCTCGGCCTGACCGAATTTGCCGTTCCGCCGGCGCCTCCCTTTACACAACAACATGTCGCGCAAAGTTAAGTCCGCCTCTGCGGATTCTGCCCAATCCGAAGCCGTCGAAGCGGCCCTCGAAAAAACAGCCGTCGGTGCAGCCGAGGGCGCAGCCGCCGGTCCCGATATTCCGCCCGGTGGCATCAATGAAAAAATCCGGCAACTGATCCGGCTTTCGAAGGAACAGGGCTACCTGACATTCGACGACATCAACGAGGCGCTGCCCGAGTCGGTCGAGAACCAGGAGGAAATCGACAACGTCCTGTCGATTCTGCAGAACCTCGACATCGAGATCCTCGAGCCGGATCAGGTCGAGGACTACAAGCAGCGGCAGGAGGAGGCCGAGGAGGAGGAGTCGCGGTCATCGCAAAACGACATCCTCGACGATCCCGTCCGGATGTACCTGAAGCAGATGGGCCAGGTGCCGCTGCTCACGCGCGAACAGGAAGTCGAGATTTCGAAGCGGATCGAGACCGCGGAGCTGAAGGCGCAGGAGGCGCTGTTCGAGGCCGCGGCCGTGGGCGCGTACATCGGCACGCTCGGGGCCAGGCTGCTGAATCGCGAGGAGCGCTTCGACCGCGTGGTGATCGACAAGAAGATCGACTCGCGCGAGGCGTACTTCAAGGCGCTGCCCAAGCTGGTCGAGAACACCCAGAAGTCGGAAGCCTCCGTCGCCGAGGCCTGGGACGAATGGCAGAAGGCCAAGAACGAGGCCGAAAAGAAGAAGGTCCTCTCCAAGTTTCACAAGCGCGAGAACGTCCTCCGGTCGTTCTTCGGAAAATTCTTCTTCAAGCTGAAGGTGTACGAGGAGTACCTCGAGCAGCTCCGCCCCACCCTCGACGAGATCACCCTCCTGCACGAGCAGCTCGAGCGGGCCAAGCACCCCAAGACGAAGAAGGACGCGGCCATCGACACGAAGGCGGTTCACGCTCGGCTGAAGCAGATCGAGGCCCAGCAGCGCATCTCGCCCGAAGACCTGATGAAGGTCGTGCAGCAGACGATGGTGCACGTGCGCGAGGCGCACAAGGCGAAGACCGAGATGGTCGAGGCCAACCTGCGACTCGTAATCTCGATCGCGAAAAAATACACGAACCGCGGCCTGTCGTTCCTCGACCTGATCCAGGAAGGCAACATGGGGCTGATGAAGGCGGTCGAGAAGTTCGAGTACCGCCGCGGCTACAAGTTCTCCACCTACGCGACGTGGTGGATCCGCCAGGCCATTACGCGCTCGATTGCGGACCAGGCCCGCACGATCCGCATTCCGGTCCACATGATCGAGACCTTGAACAAGGTCATGCAGGTCCAGAAGCAGCTCCTGCAGGAATACGGTCACGAGCCGACGCCGGAGGAGGTCGCCGACGAGATGAACCTGCCCGTCGAGCGCGTGCAGCAGATCATGAAGATGGCGCAGCAGCCGATCTCGCTGCAATCGCCGGTCGGAGACGGGGACGACACGAGCTTCGGCGATTTCATCGAGGACAAGTCGGCGGAGAATCCGTACGACATGACGGCCTACTCGCTCCTGCGCGAAAAGATCATCGACGTCCTCGACACGCTGACGGAACGCGAGCGCCGGGTGCTGTCGCTGCGCTTCGGCCTGATCGACGGCTACAGCCGGACCCTCGAGGAAGTCGGCAAGCAATTCAAGGTCACGCGCGAGCGCATTCGCCAGATCGAGGCGAAAGCGCTGCGGAAGATGCGCCATCCGACGCGCATCCGGCAGCTCCACGGTTTCTTCGACGCGGAGCAGATCGACAACGCGCAGAACCTGCTCAAGGTCGCCGCCACCGCGCGGCCACCTGGTGCGCCCATGATGCCCGGAGCACGGACGCTGCCCGGCAGCCTTCCGGGCGGCCTCGGGTTTCCGGCGCCGAAACTCTGACCTCGACATGCCGGCCGCGCGCCGGCCGCAAGGAACGCCCGATCTTACCGATCGGGCTTTTTTGTCGGCTTCAGGAGCGGTGTCGTTTCCCGACGGTCCCGTCGGAGGCGTCCGGCGGCAATTGGCGATGCGAATACCAGACCACGAAACCCGGAAGGACTGAACCATCGACGGTACGTGCTCCCTGGCACGTGGTTCCGCACCCTGACCCCGTTTCCCGCTTTACAGTCCCTCGCGCCGGTCTACGTTTCCGTCACCATGTCGCCCGTGCTCGCGCTGTTCAATTTGGGTTCCGGAGAACTGCTTCTCGTTCTCGCGATTCTTCTCCTGCTCTTTGGCGGCTCGAAGCTTCCTTCGCTGGCGAAGGGACTTGGACAGTCCGTGAAGGAATTCAAGAAGGCGTCGCGCGACGAAGACGAGGAGAAGCCGGCCGACGAGGCGAAGAAGGCCGACGCCCCCACCTCGACCACGCCGGGCACGAAGTAGGCCCGCGACCATCGTGAGCTTTTGAAGCGCGCCCGCCGGGCGCGCTTTTTTGTCGCTTAGGCGGGCTCGGGCGGGTTCGCCGGCTCCGCCGCACCGCTCTCTTCCGGCCGCTCGCGCAGCCAGGTTCGAAACTCGTCGTTTTGCGCCGGAGTCCCGAGCACCAGGATCTCATCGGCCGCCCGCAGTTCCTCCTGCGCGGTCGGGTTCAGGATTCGCAGCCCGCCGCGGTGAACACCGGCGATCTGCACCCCGAACTGACGCGCCGGAGACAGTTCACCCAATGTGCGGCCGACGGCGTGGCTCCAGCCCGGAACGACCATCGCTTCCATGCTCACCTCCTCGAAGACCGACTCGGCGCCCCGGGCGCCGGACACGGATCCGAGGAACTTCTGCCCTGCCCGCACCTGTTCGTCGGTGCCCAGCAGCAGGACCTTGTCGCGCGGATACAACACCATTTCGGGCGGCGGCAGCGGGATCATGAACCCCTGGCGCTCGATCCCGACGACGGAGCAGCCGAAGCGCGTCCGGAGTTCCAGCTCGGCGATCTGCCGGCCCTGGCAGTCCGCCAGGTCGGGGAGCGTGCAGTCCACCATGTGCAGGTTCCACTCCCGGTGCGGTTGCAGCCAGGGAGCGGCGGTGGCGGTCATCCGCGCGTCGCCCGACTCCATGACGCTGAGGAGTTCGACCTCCATCTCGCTGTGCCAGTAGATCAGCTTCCGGCGCAGGACGAGAATGGCCACGAGGGCGAGAACGCCGCTGAACAGCAGCAGCCATCGCGCGGTATCCCCGACGGGAAAGATCGAGAGCAGCCAGAGCGTGAGGCCGATCGCCGCGACAATCTTCAGCGCCGTCGCGACCACCGGCCGCAGCCGCTTCGCGTAGGGATGGCCGCGCGTCGACAGTTCGGCGTAAAGCAGGGCCATCGCCGACAGGTTCCGCCAGATCGCAACCAGCGGCGCGAGCGACAGGAGGACGAGAGCCGTCCAGAAGACCAGTTCGAGCCCGTGCGGGAACAGCCAGTTGGGGCCGACCCACGACTCGACCACGTCGAAAAGCTGATCCGAAAACACGACCAGGCCGGTGACAAACAGGACACCGATGGAAAGCTGCGCCACGCGCCGGCGGCTCAACTGCCAGAGCAGGTTGCGCCGCCGCCGCTCGTTCATCCGTCCGAGCCAGTTGCGGTACGCCGCCAGCCAGTCGGCGAGCCACCGCGGTTCGCGGCGCAGGAGGAAGGAAGCGATCCAATCGGACCGCCGGGTCAGCAGCGGCGCGGCCAGCGTCGTGAGCAGCGAGACGCCGACCGCGAGCGGGTAGAAGGTCGGCGGCACGAAGGCGTGCACGACGCCGAGCTGGGCAATGATGAACGAGAACTCGCCGATCGCCGTCGTCGTCAGCCCGGTGCGCAGCGCCTCCTTGGCGGGGGTTCCGATCAGCGTGAGCCCGGCGCTCACCGCCGTCGCGCGGGCGACAAGGGTGAAGCTTGCGACGGCCACCACCAGTCCCGCCTGGTGCCAGATGTCGCGCACGTTGATCTCCAGGCCGATCGCCACGAAGAACACGGCGCTGAAAACGGCGTGCATGCCGTCGAACGTGCGCTCGATCTGGTGCCGGTGCATCGTCTCGGCGACGATCGTCCCGAGCAGGAACGCGCCCAGCGCGAGGGAATACCCGGCCGCCTGCGCCACGACGGCGAGTCCGAACAGGAGCGCCGCGATGCCCAGGGTCTGCAACTCCTCGTCCGCCGCGATGCTCATCCGCCGCAGCAGCCAGGGAACGACCAGGAGTCCGGACACGCTGGCGAGCACCACGAACGCCCCCAGCAGCAGGATGGTGCTGAGAACCTCCGTGCCGCCGCCCCGCCCAAACTGCACCATCGAGTTGAGCAGCGTCAGCATCACCACGGCCACGACGTCCTCGAGCACGGAAACGCCCATCGCGAGCTGGCCGCTGCGCTCGTGCGTGGCGCGGGTTTCCTGGAGCACCTTGCCGATCACCGCCGACGACGACACCATCAGCATTCCCGCCAGGAACATCCCCTCCCGGGTGTTCCAGTTCAGGACGATCCCGAGCAGGCGCGACAGGTAGAACATGATGACGGCCCCGCACAGGGTCGCCAGCATGAGCGAGAGACCGAGGCGCCGGAGCTTCCGCACGCTGAGCCGGAGCCCGATCGAAAACATGAGGAAGACGAGGCCGACCTGGGCGAGCGTCTCGATCCGCTCGGTGTTCGAGATCAGCGTGACCGGCGGCGTGTAGGGCCCGACGACCATCCCGGCCACGAGGTATCCAAGAACCACGGACAATCCCAGGCGCTGGCAAAACCACCCGACCACTCCCGCCACGACCAGGATGACCGCGAGGTCCTGAATGAAATTGATACCATGCATGGCGGCGCCTGCCAGTACAACGCGGCCAATTTCCCACGCGTCAAGCCCTGGCGGCCCGACCCTTTCGCGGGCGTCCCGGTCCCGCCGACCGCCCGGACCCGCCGGTTTTTCGCCCCCGGCGGATTTTCCGGGTCGCCGGCCGCCCGCCGGCGAACACCTTCGTCACCGCCGTATTTACCTCGTTGACACTCCGAGGGAGCGCCGATTCGTTTCCGTCGGCGGCAACGCCGCTGTCCGCTCCCTGCTCCGACCTTATCATGGCGAATATTCTCGGCTATTTTTCGAACGACATCGGCATCGATCTCGGAACGGCAAACACGCTCGTTTACGTCAAGGACAAGGGAATCGTGCTGCGCGAGCCCTCGGTCGTTGCGCTCGACACCACGACGCGGAAGGTCCGCGCGGTGGGAGACGAGGCGAAGCGGATGCTCGGGCGGACGCCCGGAAACATCACGGCGATTCGCCCGATGAAGGACGGGGTGATCGCCGATTTCGACGTCACCGAGGCGATGCTCCGGTATTTCATCCGCAAGGTGTCCAGCAGTTCGTTCCGGGCTCCGCCTCGCGTGGTCATCGCAATCCCGTCCGGCATCACCGAGGTCGAGAAGCGGGCGGTGAAGGAGTCGGCGATGCATGCCGGCGCGCGCGACGTGATCACGATCCCGGAGCCGATGGCGGCCGCGATCGGCGTGGGTCTGCCGATCGACGAACCCGCGGCGAACATGATCGTGGACATCGGCGGCGGCACGACCGAGATCGCGATCATCTCCCTCAACGGCATCGTCTTTTCGAAGTCGATCCGCGTGGCGGGCGACGAACTCGACACGGCCATCATCAACTACATGAAGCGGGCCTACAATCTCCTCATCGGTGAGCGCACCGCGGAAGAGATCAAGATGCGCGTCGGTTCGGCCTACCCGCTCGACGAGGAGCTCACGATGGAGGTCAAGGGCCGCGATTCCGTGGCTGGCCTGCCGAAGACGATTCACATCACCTCGCAGGAAATCCGGGAGGCGCTCGCCGACACGATCGCGGCGATCGTGGACGCCGTGCGGGTCACGCTCGAACGGTGCCCGCCCGAGCTCTCCGCCGACCTTGTCGACCGCGGCTTTGTCATGGCCGGCGGCGGCGCGCTGATCCGCGGGATTGACAAGCTCCTGAGCGAAAAGACCGGTCTTCCCGTCACGGTTTCGGACGATCCCCTCTCGGCGGTCGCCAATGGCACCGGGGCCGTGTTGAACGACCTTTCGTGGTTGATGCAGAACGTCTAGCGCAGCCCGCGGCCGGCCGGCGGAGTCCAGCCCGGCGGGAGGCGGAGCCCCGGGAATGGCGGTGAGCAACCGCGTCTTGATCCTGGCTACCCGATCCCTGTTACTGTCCCCCGCCGTGTTCTTCAACCGATTCGCCCAAGCCAAGCCGTTCGCGACCCTCGGGATTGTTGCGCTGGTCTGGCTGGTGCTCCCCGTTGCGTTGAAGACCTTTGTGCGGGCGAGCTTCTTCGAGTTCACGGCCCCCATCACGGTGACCGCGTCGCATGCGCGGGACCTGCAGGAATACTGGTCGCTGCGCACGCATTCCAAGACCGACCTGATCGAGGCGGGGCGCGACGTCGCCCGCCTGAACGCCTCGTACGACCTCGCCATCCAGCAGAACTCGGAGCTCACCGGCGAAATCCTCCGGCTGCAAAGCCTGCTGAAGCTGCCGGCGTATAATGATTACCGATACGAATACGCGCGCGTCGCCCGCCGGGACTTTTCCGCCTGGTGGCAGAACCTCATCATCCGCAAGGGCAAGGACTACGGCATCACCGTCGGGGCCCCCGTGGTGTTCAGCGGCGGCGTCGTGGGGCGCGTGAGCGTCGTGCACGCCACCACCTCGGAGGTCGAACTCATCAGCAGCCCGAACGTCCGCCTCGCCGGAGTGATCGAGGGCGACACGCACCCGGTCAGCTTCCAGGGCGGCGTGAATCCGACCTTTGGGCCGCCGAAAGGCGTCGTGGAGTTCGTCCCGCTGGGAATCTTTGCGTCGCCGGCCGCACCCAAGCGGCTGGTCACGTCCGGCCTCGGCGGCGTGTTTCCGCCGGGCCTGACCCTGGGCACGATCACCAAGCTGAGCCTGGGAACCGACGGGCTTTTCCAGTCGGGCGAGGTGACGCTCGACGACCGGCTCGGTTCGTTGACGGAGGTCACGGTCCTGGTGCCGTTGACGCCCGAGTAAGGGAGCATGCGCCGGACCCTCACGCTCTTCCTCTCGCTCCTGGTGCTCTGGACGGTGGTGACGCAGCTCAACCACGCGCTGACGAGCATGCACATCTATCTTTTCACGGGCGCCCTTTTCGTCACCTTCGCGGCTCTGACGCAGCCGTTTGGATCGGGATTCTGGGCCTCGGCGCTGGCGGGGCTGGTGTTCGATGCCAACACGCCGGTTGCATTCGGGACCCACCTGCTCCTCTTTGGCGCCACGCACGTGGTCCTGTTTCGGCTGCGGGATCGAGTCCCGCGCAACGACACGTTCACGCGCGTGAGCGTCGCCGTCCTCGCCAATCTCGTCCTTTTCCTCGTGTTCTCGTTCGTCGAAACCATCCACTCCCCGGCCCCGGCCGCCAACTGGCCGCGGCTGCTGATGGACCTGGTGTGTTCGCAGGTTTTCCTGGCCTTGGTTGCCCCCTGGGCCTTCGCGCTCCAGGCGCGCGCCCTGGAGATCGCGCGGGTTCGTCGCGAGGAGAGGAGCTGACGTCCGCGACCGATGCCCACCTCGGATGTCAACCTCGCCGATCGCTCCGGCACGCTGGTCGAGTCCCACAAAGGCTACGATCCGCGGATCATCTTCTTCTATTTCGCGATTGCCGCGATGATGGTCATCCTCGCGGCCGGACTGGCGTACCAGCAGTTGTTCAAAAGCGGCGTCCACAGCGAGGCGGAGCGCCAGCAGAATCAGCGCCGCGTGGTGGTCCCCGGGCCCCGCGGCAACATCTACGACCGCGACGGACGGCTGCTCGTCGGCAACCGGCCCGTGTTTTCAGTCGTGCTTTACGTCGACGAACTCCGGGGCGAACTGCTGCAGGAGTACCGGCTCATCCACAAGAACTACGTGGAGAGCACCGATGACAAGCAGGAGCTCCCCACGAACCGGCAGCTCTGGCAGATCGCCCGCGTCACCGTCGTCCAGCGCTATCTGGACAAGGTGAACGCCATCCTCCACCGGTCGGAGAAGATCAACGCGCGGAAGCTGGAACGTCATTTTCAGAGCGCGCTGCTTCTCCCCTACCCGTTGATCGAGGACCTGAGCCCCGAGGAATACGCGCGGCTGATCGAGGAGCTGCCGGTCAATTCTCCCCTCCAGGTTTACTCGTCGTACAGCCGTTTCTATCCCTACGCCTCCGCCGCCGCGCATACGCTCGGCGCCGTCCGCATCGACGAGGATGCGGATGCCGAGGACATGCCCGGTGACGATTTGATGACCTTCAAGATGAAGGGATCAACCGGCCGCGATGGGCTGGAAAAGCGATTCGACTCGATTCTCCAGGGCACCGCCGGCGGATCGATCTTTCGCGTCGACCCGTCCGGCTTCCGCATCAACCCGCCCCTCGAGCAGCTCGCTCCGCATCGGGGCAAGGACATCGTCAGCTCGATCGACATCGACCTTCAAAAGGTGGCGGAGGATGCGATCGGCGACCAGGCCGGCGCCGCCGTTGCGATCGACGTGCACACCGGGGAGGTGCTCGTGCTCGCCAGCAAGCCCGACTACGACCTTTCGCAGTTCTCGCCCCACGCCACGCCGGAGGTGGTCAAGCAGATGAACGACAGCGGCGCGTGGATCAACCGCGCGCTCACCGGACTCTATCCGCCCGGGTCGACCTTCAAGACAGTCGTGACCATCGCTGGTCTGTTGAGCGGCAGGCTCGATCCGAACGACACCTCCGTGGATTGCGAGGGAGTGACCTACATTGGCCGCTCGAAGAAAACGTGCGACAGCGGCGACGGGCGCCACGGCCGGGTCGATCTGCAGCACGCAATTTCGGTCAGCTGCGACATCTACTTTTATCACCACGGGATCGACATCGGGCCAAACCTGATTGCGGAGCAGGCGCGGCGTTTTCACCTCGACCGCCCGATGGGAATTGAGCTGCCCGAAACCAACCGGATGATCATCCCGGACCCGGCGTGGAAACGAAAATATGAAAATGCCGCCTGGACCGATGGAGATACCGCCAACATGGCGATCGGCCAGGGGTATATCTTGGTGACACCGCTGCAGATGGCCTGCTATGCAGCCTCGCTGGCACGCGGCGAGGTCTACACCAAGCCCACCTTGATTCACGACCCCAACCGGCCGACCCAGCACACCGAGCCGATCGGACTGACGCCCGCCCAGCGCGCCGTCCTCGTGAAAGGCATGATCGGTTGCACGCTGCCCGGCGAAGGCAACACCGCGTCCGTCCTGTCCACCATCGACGCTTACCGGATTCCGGGAGTCGCGATCGCCGGCAAGACCGGCACGGCGCAGGTGCCCGGCCACAAAAACATCGCCTGGTTCATTTGCTTCGCGCCGGCCGACAACCCGCAGATCGCGATGGCGGTGGCAGTCGAAGGAGACACCCCGGGGGAAACGTTCGCCGGTGGCACCCATGCGGCCCCGGTCGCGGCGCTGGTCATGAAGAAGTATTTCGAAAAGAAGGCGCATCCGGCGCAGTCGGCGATCGCGTTCCCGTTCTCGAAATCGTGACGGCGGACCCCGCCGCTGGCCGGCCCGACGATGCCGCGCTAGAGTGGTGCAACGTGAGTCTTAGCCGCCGGTAGGGCGCGGAGCCCCTTCCGCGCCCTGGATTGATGTCGGGCGGGGTCGCCTGACCCCGCCGCGGCGGGGAGCGGAGTTCCACCCCTGCCATCTGAATATCACGCCGGCGATCGGCTACCTCTATTTTCAACCACGCTAGACGTGCCGCCGGACCATTGACCGCGCGCGGCGGAACACCGGGATCGCCTCGGGCCAGGTCCCGCGGGCCCCAAACCGCAGTCGTTGGAGTTCGGCGACGATGCTATCCCGCGCCGGGCCGGCCGGCGCCCCCTCCGCCACCCGGTGCAGCCAGCGGCTCGCTTCCCGGCGGATGGGATCGTCGCGTCGCGCCCGGCGGCGCCAGAACGAGTGCTGCAGCAGGACGAGGCGAACCCGGCGCCAGACCCACGTCAACGCGGCCGCGACGAGCGTCAGCGCGACGAGGCTGGCCACCCGCCCGGCATCCCACGGCGTACTCCACCACCGCTTCAGCGCGGCCGCAAGCGAGTCGATCTGCGCGCGGAAGCGCACGCCGATGGATTGCGCGGCATCCTTCACCGCCTGGAACGTGCGGGCCTGCGTCTGCTCGTCAAAATTGACCACCCGCCGGTACCAGAACACCCGGAGACTATCGAGACGCGCGGACCAGCTGCGATCCGTGCGTTGGACGGAACCGCCAGCGGACGCCGCGCCCGTCTCGCTGGCCCCCGGAATTTCCAGCGGGTCGGCCCGCAGCCACGACCGGGTGCTGCGGTCGTAGATCTCCGCCCAGGCGTGCGCATTCGAATTCCGGACCATGAAGCTCGACGCAAAGCCATTCCAACTTCCGCCCCGGAACCCCGTGACCACGCGTGCCGGAAATCCGGCCGCCCGCGCCAGCAGCACAAACGAACCCGCGAAAAGTTCACAGTGCCCGGCATCGCGGGAGCCTACCCACCGTACGAGGGGGTCTCCGGCACCCGGGGGAATCCGCGGCGACAGCGAATAGGGATGGCGGTCGCGCAGCCAGGCGCAGACCCGGGACGCAAAAGCGGCAGTGTCTTCCGGTCCGGAGCCCGCCGCCTCGGCCGCCAGCGCCAGCAGCTTGGCGTTGTCCTGCACCGCGTTTGGTTCCCGCGCCGGAATCAGGCCGGTGTACAGACGACCGGGTGAGTCGTTCAACCGGGTCGCCAGATCGAACCCCTCCACCCGGTAGGCGGTGATGGTGACGGGATCCTTGTTCAGCGCCACCATCGCGGAATCAAACGCCACCTGGTAATTTTGCGACTCACTGAATCGCAGCCGCTGGAATGAGTTCAACAACGGGAGAAAACGACTGACCCCGGACTCCAGATAAAACGTCCACACGGAACGGCTCGTTCGCGATGCGAGCCGACCACGGTCAACAACGACGCCGGTCCCGCGATCCCGGAACAATGCGCGCCGCAGCCCGGCGGACATTTGAAACGTGCCATCATCGTATTGGTCCAGAACCAGCATCCGCCAATAAGGGGTCTCGGGAATCTGCCCGGGATCCGAAACATCGACGTGCAGCGCAACGCTCGTGTCCTCCTGGATCGAAGTGACGTCGCCGAACCGGATCGTCTCGCTGAAACCCGTCCTGGCCTGCCGGGTGATGAACCGGTCCAGGAACATGCCATTGTCGAGCTGGAAGCGCGGAAACACCAGGAACAGGAGCGCGGTGACGCCGATGAGACCGACGAACAAGCCGGCGCCCAGCGCGATGACGCGCCAATCCGCGACGGCCGCGATCCGCCGGAGCAAGCGCGTCCAATTCACGTGGGAAACCCACGGCGGAGGCTGCCCAGGCTGTCCGACTGTCGCGGTGGGCGACGATGCCGCGGCCGGAGCGGAGGTGTCGACCAGGGTGATGACGAGCAGGAACACCAGCGCACAGGCGGCGTAGGCGAGCAACTGGGCGGCGAACACGAGGGAAACCGTCAGCACGCCGGCGACAACCACGAGAAAGAGCCCCAGCACGATCACCTGGAGGTCATCGCGCCGCTGACGGTAAACGATCGCCCGATACAACAGCAGCAGCAGGTCGAGCCGGATCATCGCCGGCAGCAGCTCCGACCTGAGCCAAAGGTCCAGGGCGAAGAAGGCCGCGATTGCGGGGAAGGCCAGAACATGGACCAGACGGGGGATGCGCGCCGGGAGATCCGGTCGCAGCGTGGTGAGGAGCGAAGCCGCGATGGTGAGCGCCATCAGCGCCCACGCATCGATGTCGATGTAGGCGGCCGTCGCCGCCCCGAGCACCGTCAGGCCGCCGCCGAGCAACCACTTCAGCTGTTGCAACTCCTCCCAGGCCAGGTGCGGCCGGCGTTCCGTCGCGGATGCGGCGATCCCATTCATGCGAGGGCGATGAGTTGTCCGTCCACCCGGGCGCTCACGCTCCGCGCGCCTTCCGGAACGAACGTCAGCAGGTTGTGATCGATCGCCGGGCCGCCCCGACTGCCGGCCGCGGCCGCACTGGGCTCGAGCACCGCCAGCCGGTCGAGGAACACCTCGAGGTCGCGCACGCGCCGGACGGTCGCCGCCGGCTGGTCGTTGATCGTCACGCTCAGCAACCGCTCGGCCCGAAACAGGTCTTCGCTCAGCGTCGCAACGAAGCGGATCAGCAGCTCGAACTGCTCCGCTCTCGGCCACATCCCGGCGTCCGCCTGGAGCCACACGACGTACCCCTCGGCGATTTCCGCCGCGAATTGCCGTACCAGCAACTGGCGCGTCCGGGCGCTCGCCTTCCAGTGAATCAGCCGGTGGGAATCGCCCGTGGTGTACCGACGCACGGCCATGAGATCACTCCCAGTCCCGGCGCGCACGACACGCTGGTCTCCCGTCTGACGCCGCGCGGCCGCCGGGCCGAGGTGCCGGTACTCGACGGGTGCCGGCCAGACCACCACGTCGGACGCCACGCTCGTGCCGACGTCCTTGCGGAGAAACCCGAACGGAAACAGCGAACCCACGGACGCGAGTTCGATGCGCAGCCGTCCCCGGCGGCGCGGCTGGAACACCCATTCGAGCTGCGCGGCGCCACCGCTGTCGAGTCGGTCGCGGAGCGCCACCCGCCCGCGGATCGACGCCGCCTCGGCCTCGGCGAGCACGGCCCGGACCTCGGCGCCGGGGGCGGTAAGCGTCGATTCGGCGCGTTGCTGCTCGGGCGCGGTCCGGCGGCGCGCCACGAGGTTGAACCACAAGCCATACGTCGGCAGGAACGACTTTTCATTCCGGAGCTCGACCGTGACCATGGTGTCGTGCCCGGCCCGCAGCGCGGGCGCCACACGCAGCCGCCACAAAACCCCGCGCAGGTTCAGCCAGGAGAGGACGCCGCTCAGGATCAGGCACGTGAGCAGCAGCGCCAGGGTGAGAAACAGGATGTTGCTCGATGAATTGTACGCCGCCATCCCGATGCCGAGGGACAGCGCGACGAGCACTCCGCCGGGAATCGTCGGCACAATCCGACGCGCCTGCTGGGGAAAAACGAGGGCCCAGAGCAGGGCGTTCCAGGTAAAGCGTCCGGTGGCCCCGCGCGTCCTCAGGCCGACGCTCCCGGGCTCGGACGCGCGACGATGGCCGATCGATTCCGCGGCGGACCCGGCAAGAGCGCGGCTGTTTTCCGGAGACCTCATGTTCGCCGCCACCGCGCCGCCGGTGGAATGCCCGCACTGCCCGCTGCCGGATGGCGCCTCATGCTTGAACGGGAGGTTTCCGCCGGCGCGGTTTCGGACCGGTCGGGATCACGCCGGCTGGGGAATCGACGCGAGAATCCGTTTGAGCACGGCAGCCACCGCCCCGCGTTCCTCGATCGTGTCGCTGGTCTGCCGGGCCAGGGCGAGCCGGTGCGAGAGGATTGGCCCGACCAGCGTCGAAACATCGTCCGGCAGCACGAAGTCGCGGTTGTTCACAAGCGCCCGGGCCTGGGCGGCCGTGCGCAGCGCCAAGCCGCCGCGCACGCTCACGCCGGCGCGGAATTCCGTCTCGGTGCGGGTCGCGGCCACGATGCTCAGGATGTAGTCGAGGACGCTGTCCTCCACGAACACCTGCGGCACGAGCGACTGGAGCTTGAGGATCTCGGGTCGCGTCACCACCGGATTCATCGCGATGGCGTCGTATCCGCCGTGCGCCGTGCGGAGGATCTCGATCTCGTCGTTCGGCGCCGGATAACCCATCGCGAGGCGCATGAGAAAGCGGTCGAGCTGGCTTTCCGGCAGCGGAAACGTGCCTTCGTAGTCCACCGGGTTCTGGGTCGCAAACACCATGAACGGGGCGCCGACGGCATGTGGCTCGCCATCCACGGTCACGCGCGCCCGGTCCATCACCTCCAGCAGGGCGGACTGCGTCTTCGGCGTCGCGCGATTGATCTCGTCGGCCAGGACGATGTTGGCGAAGACCGGCCCTTTCTTGAACACGAACTCCTTCACCGCCTCGTCATAGATCGCCACGCCGGTGACATCGCTCGGCAGCAGGTCGCTGGTGAACTGAATCCGGGAGAACGCCGCGTCGATCGAGCGGGCGAGCGAATACGCGAGGGTGGTTTTCCCGACGCCGGGGAGATCCTCGATCAGGACGTGCCCGCCGGCGACCAGGCACACGAGAACATTCTCGATCACGTCGTCCTTGCCACGGATCGCGCCGCGCATGTTGAGCCGCAGACGATCAAGGGCGATTTTGGCGGTGTTGATCTCCGCGGCCTGGACGAAGTCGCTCATACGCCCGAACGTACGTCCGTCAGGCGGCAGGTCAAACCGGTCGAGCCCTCACTCCGCCCCCGAAACCCGGCTCACGCGAGGATCTCCAGCATCCGGGCGAACAGCCGGTTCACCCGCGCCTGATTGTCCTTCACGAGATTCTTGAACGTCACGAAATCGATTTCCGTGCCCTCGAGGCCGTTGGCGTAGTTGTCGATCAACGCCAGACTGTTGTACCGCAGGCCGGATTCGGTGCACAGGTCGGCCTCGTGCGCGGCGGTCATGCCGATCACGTCGCCCCAGGACTGCACGATCCGGATTTCGGCCTTGGTCTCGAACCGGGGCCCCCGCATTTGCACGTAAACCTTGTCGGTCTCGATCTTGAACTCCGGCGCCAGCCCGGCCGTAAGCAGCGGAATGAGGTTGTTGGCGATGCCGGGCGCGCCGCCCCTCAGTTCGTTGTCGAAGAACGTTGCCGGCCCCTGCTGGAGACACACGTAGTCGGAACAGGAGACGAACGTGCCGGGAGGCAGCGTCTTCTTCAGCGAGCCCACGGAATTCAGCGAAACGACGTCCTGGAAGCCCAGGCCGGCCAGCGCACTGATGTTCGCCCGGTAGTTGATCGAGTGCGGCGGCAGCGGGAAGCCATACCCATGCCGGTTGATGAGCACGTGGTCGCCCCGCGTTTTGTATGTCACCGAACCATGTTTCGTCTCGACCGTTCGCACGTCCCAGGACGAAAACAGGTCCGAGTTCACGATGCTCGTCCCACTGATGAAGGCCACTTTCATGCCGCGACTCACGCCCGGCGCGCGATTTATGACAATGAGAAAACGGCCGATCCTCGCCCTCGCGGCCGGGCTCGGGCTCGCCGGGTGCTCCACGCCGGGCCCGCTGCACCTGTACTCCATCGGCCCCGGCGCCACTGAGGTCCACGACGTCGCCCTCGCACCCGACATGGCGCGGGACGTCCCGGATTTTCTCGCGCCCGGAGATCAGCTCACCGGCTTCGCCTACGACCCGTTCACGGATCATTTCTTCCTCCGACTCGCCCCGGGCGATCACATTCGCGTGGTCGACCGTCCCGCCCGAAAAATCAAACTGGAGTTCGATATCACCGGCGCCCCGGCGACGGGCGGCGGCGACCTGGCCGTGAACCCGCGGACCGGTCATCTGTATCTGGTGAATCCGGCGGGGCCGGAACTCATCGTGTCGACGCGCCTGGGAAAATACCTGGGACAAATCACTCTCCAGGGCCGGACCCGTCCCGCGATGGCCGTCGCCTTCGATCCCGCGCGGGATCAACTGGTCGTTCTCGATCCGGACCACCGCACCGTCGAGCGGTACGCTGCCGATGGCAGTTTCGTCGGACGGATCGTGCTCGACCAGCCGGTTGCCGCCTCGATCGCCTTCGATCCGGTCGGAAACAAGCTCTATGCGCCGCTACTCGACGACGCCGACGGCGTAGGCGTGTTCGACGGGACCGGACACCTCGTGCGCACCCTCACGCTGCGGCCCGGGGACCGGTTCATCGACGTCGGTCCCCATTCGTTCCTGCGCATCTTCTGATCCGCCAGCGGGGGAATCCGGCTCACCCCACCCACGAGATCTTCTGAATCCGCTGCGCGAGCTCCGCGTCCTTGGCCGTGACCTTGCCGCCCGCGTCGTGCGTGCTGAGGCGGATGGTGACCCGGTTGTAGACGTTTTCCCACTCGGGGTGATGGTTCATCGCCTCGGCCTCGAAGGCGACGCGCAGCATGAATCCCATCGCTTCGCGAAACGTGTCGAACTTGAACGTCTTCGCGAGCGCGTTCGCTTCATAGGCCCAGCCCGGCAGTCCGGCGCGGGCGGCGGTGATCTCCTCGACCGTCAGTGGCTTGCTCATCGGCGGAAGTTGCGCCGGACCGCCCCGTGGTCAAATGCAGTTTCCCGCGCCGACGCCGGCCGGAATTAGTCCGCAAGCCGGCTTGTCAACGCACCGGCGCCCGCCCTAGCGTCGCGATACCCAATGCCAGTACCCGCCGAAACCGCCCCCCAGCATGTCGCCATCATCATGGACGGCAACGGTCGCTGGGCCACCCAGCGGGGGCTGCCCCGCATCGAAGGCCACCGTCGCGGTGTCGAGACGGTTCGCACGATCACCTTCGCGGCGCGCGACCTCGGCGTGCGGATGCTGACGCTGTACGCGTTCTCGATCGAGAACTGGAAGCGCCCGCAGGACGAAGTGGGGGCGCTGATGGGACTCCTGGAATTTTACCTGAAGAAGGAACTCGACACGTTCGTCCGCGACCGCGTCCGGTTTCGCACGATCGGTCGGACCGACGAGTTGCCCGCCGGCGTGCAGAAGCTCCTGCGGAACACCGCGGAGGCGACGAAACACTTCACGGATTATTCCCTGGTGCTGGCGCTGAATTACGGGGCCCGCACGGAGGTGGTCGATGCGGCGCGCGCCTATGCGGCGGCGGTCGCGGCGGGTAAGGAAAAACTGAACGACGGATCCTGGGCCACGTTCAGCCGCTACCTTTACACGGCAGACATGCCCGAACCCGACCTCGTGATCCGCACCTCGGGCGAGACCCGGATCAGCAATTTCCTCCTCATGCAGGCCGCCTACGCCGAATTCGTGTTCACCCCCGTTTTGTGGCCCGACTTCACCAAGGCCGATTTGGCGTCGGCGATCGCGGACTACAACCGCCGCGAACGCCGGTTCGGACAGACGAGCGAGCAGATCAAAGCGGGCGCGCCGGCGACCGCGAAATAGCTCCTCGTCGTGGGCAAACGGATCTCCAGCTCCACCCTGCTTTGGTGCATCGTCGTGGCGACGATGTGGTGGGGGCGGAACAACGGCGCGATCATTCTCGGCACGCTGGTCTCGATGCTGACGCTGAAGGAGTTCTACCGGCTGATGCACGGGTGCGGCTACACGCCGTTCGACAACCTGGGCACGCTGGTGGGCGGCATCGTCACGCTGGCGCCGTGGATCGAGCTTCGGTACCACGTGCCCACGCACCTCATTCTGGCGCTGGCGACCGTGGTGTTCGCCGCCCGGCTGCTGGGCGAGCGGACGCCGGAAAACCGTGTCGAATCGCTGGCCTCCACGCTGTTCGGCCTGATTTACGTCTCGCTGCTGCTCCAGTACTACATCCGGTTGGTGCTGCCGCTGCCCGGTGACACGATTTCGCCGAATGGGCGGCTCTTGATGTGTCTCTGGGTGATCGCCGCCTCGAAGTTCGCGGACATGGGCGGCTATCTGACCGGCTTCGCGATCGGCCGGCATAAGATGTCGCCGCAGATCAGTCCGAAGAAGACATGGGAAGGTGCCGTCGGAGGCGTGGTGGCGTCGGTCGCGATCGGCGCCGCGCTGGCGTGGTACGGTCGGGGCATTCTACCGGCCCGGATGACTCCGCTGATCGGGGGCGCCATGGCGCTTCCCATCGCGATCCTCAGCATCGTCGGCGATCTCGTCGAATCCGTCATCAAGCGTCGCGCCAACATCAAGGATTCCGCGGCCATCATTCCCTCGATGGGCGGTTTCTTCGACATGAGCGACAGCCTCATCCTGACGGCCCCGGTCGGGTACTTTCTCCTCAGCCGACTGTAGATCCCGACGCGGGACCAGCGGAGACCGCGGGTCGGGACCGCCGTAAAGCCCCGTCAGCGACGCCAGCTTCCCTGCTGCTTCAGAAACTTCGCGGTCAAGAGCGTGTCCGCCACCGCCGCCACATCGATGCGCGCCTCCGGGCAGGCCGTCAGCGCCTTCTCGAACGAGTCGGCCGACAGGCTCAACGTCAGCAGGGGCGTCACCGCCGTGACGGTGGCCTGACGCCGATGATTCGACGCGAGCAGCGCAATCTCGCCGAACATGTCGTCGCGCCCCAGCACCGCGAGCACGAGCATGCCGGTGGCACCGCTGGTGGAAACCTCGGCCCGGCCCTGCTCGATGAGAAAGAGCCGGTCCCCGATCTGCCCCTCGGCGACGACAACGTCGCCCGCGGGAAAATGCTCCTCCTTCAGCCCGTGGGCCAATTCCGACATCATCGACGCAGGCAGGCCGCTGAACCCCGGAATCTGCTGGACGAGCTGAGTCCGACGTTTGAGCGGCACCGTCGCTGCCCGGAGCGGTGCATTCATGGGACTGCGTACCTAAATGCAAGCAGTTCAGAGTCAAACGCGAAACCGGGACGGATCTGCGATCCGGATCGCCCATCGGCTCAACCCAGCCTTGCCGAAGGGCGGTCGCGTGACGCATAACGTCGGGCTTTCGTGCCAGCCTCCTCAACACGTCCTCGCAAACGCGTCGTTCTCCTCGGGGCAACGGGGTCGATCGGCGAAAACACGCTGCGCGTCATCGCGGCGCACCCCGACAAGCTCGAACTCGTCGGCATCGCCGCCCGGGCGAACTGGGAAAAAACCGCGGCGATCGCCCGCCAGTTCGGCGTGCGCCAGGTCGGGATTTTTGAGGACGCGGCCTGCGCCGCGGCGCGCCGGAACGCGGCGGCGTTCCCGGACGGCACCCGGATCGTGGGCGGGCTGGCGGGACTCGTGGAACTGGCACAGTTGCCCGAGGCCGACATCGTCCTGGTCGCGGTCGTGGGCACGACCGGGCTTGAGCCAACCCTGGCGGCCCTCGCCGCCGGCAAGCACATCGCGCTCGCCTCGAAGGAGGTCCTGGTGCTCGCCGGCAAGTTCGTCATGGCGGCGGTCAAGGCCCGCGGCGCCGTGCTCCGCCCGGTCGACAGCGAACACAATGCGGTCTTCCAGTGCCTCGAGGGACATCCTCACGCGACGGTCCGGCGGATCATCCTCACCGCCAGCGGCGGCGCCTTCCGCGACTGGCCCATCGAGCGACTCGCGCACGTGACGCCGGAGGACGCGTTGAAACACCCAAACTGGTCGATGGGGCCGAAAATCACGGTCGATTCGGCGACACTGGCCAACAAGGGCCTGGAACTCATCGAGGCGCAGTGGCTGTTTGGACTGCAAGGCGAGCAATGCACCACGGTTCTCCACCCGCAGAGCATCGTCCACTGCCTGGTCGAATTCACCGATGGCGCGATGCTCGCGCAGTTGTGCCCGCCCTCGATGACGTTCCCCATCCAGCACGCGCTCCTCTATCCCGACCGGGCAACCGGCGTGGACTCGCCCCTGGATCTCACGCGACTGGTCGGCCTCGAATTCCAACCCGTCGACGAGCAGCGCTTCGCCATGCTCCGGCTCGCACGCGCCTGCATGCGCGCCGGTGGCATCGCGCCCGCCGTTTTCAATGCGGCCAACGAGGTGGCCGTGGCGGCCTTTCTCGCGGGCAAAATTCCCTTCCTTGCGATTCCACGGGTTGTCGAACAAAGTCTCGAGGCCGTCACCAACTTTGAACCTGCGGATCTCGCTGCCGTCCTCGCCATCGATTTGGAAGCGCGACGCGTCGCGTCCGCGCGGTTGTCGTAATCCCCTTGCTGCTTGTGTCTTCTGATCTTCTCCAGTCCATCCTGACCAACGTCTGGGCCATCTTTCTCGTCATCGTTCTGTTTGGCGGATCGATCTTCGTGCACGAACTCGGCCATTTCCTGGCGGCGCGGCGACGCGGTGCGCATGTGGAACGGTTCTCGATCGGCTTCGGTCCGGCCATCTGGTCGTGGCAGGGTCGCGACGGCGTGGAATACCGGATCTCCTGGATCCCGCTGGGCGGCTATGTCGTGCTGCCCCAGCTCGTGGACCTCACCCCGATCGAGGGCGAGAGTCGCGTGGATGCGACGAAGCTTCCCCCGGTCGACTACGCGACCAAGATGATCGTTTTCGTCGCGGGTGCCGCCTTTAACATCCTGTTCGCGTTTGCGCTGGCGTGCATCGTCTGGGTCATTGGCCAGCCTGCCTCGACAGGTTTCACGTCCACGACGATCGCGGACGTGCTGCCCACGATCAAGACCTCGGACGGTCGCGATGTCGTGAGCCCCGCCGCCAAGGCGGGCCTGAAATCCGGTGACGTGATTCTCGCGGTCGACGGCGACAAGGTTGCCACGTTCAGCGACATTCAGGAACACATCGCGCTGAGCAGCGGGTGGACGAGCAGCGGCCAGCGGCAAACGATCCTGACGATCCGCCGCGACGGAAAGCAGATGGACGTCCCCATCCGGCCGGTGATCAGCGGCTCGGAAAAGGTCCGCATGGTGGGCTTCAGCACCGTGGCCAAACTCGTGGTCGGACGCGTCACCCCGGGGTCACCCGCCGACCGGGCCGGCCTGAAGCCCGATGACCAGATCATCGCGGTCAGCGGCCATCCGACGCTTACGTTTCCGGACCTGGTGGACGCCCTGCGGCAGTCCGGCAAGGACCCGCTGGCCGTGACCGTGCGTCGCGCCGGCCAGCCGGAAACGGTGCAGCTCCCGCGCCCCTCCGAATCGAAGGACGGCGGCGACTACGGGATCGCGCTGAAGTCCGGCTTCGTCTTCACCCACCCCTCGCCTTTCCGGCAGGTCGGCGATTGCATCGTCAAGACGTTCCGGACGCTGTGGGCGCTCGTGAATCCCCGCTCGGACATCGGCATCTCCCACCTGAGCGGCCCCATCGGGATCATCAGCAACTTCGTCGACGTCTCGCGGGCGGGGCTGCCGTTTGCGCTGTGGTTCACCATTCTCGTGAACGTGAATCTCGCGATCCTGAACCTCCTGCCCATCCCGGTGCTGGACGGCGGGCAGATGCTGTTCGCGACGATCAGCCGGCTCCGCGGCCGGGCACTGCCGACCAACTTCATCATGGCGACGCAAAGCGTCTTCTTCGTCCTCATCTTCGCCATGATCGGGTACATCAGCTTCTTCGTGGACATCCCGCGGATCGTGCGTGATGCCCGGGCGGAACACGCGGCGGAGGCCGCGGCCCAGCCGAGCACGCCGGCGCCGGCGCGGCAGTCAACGCCCGCCGCGACGCCCGCGAAGTAGCCGCGGTCCGGCCGGGCCGGGCCCGCCGGGCCGAAACCGCTGGCGCGGAGCGGGAAAGCCAGGGCGTGATGCTCCGCGCCCACGAACGCACGGGCCGCGCTCGCCAATCGCGGGCGGTGCCGTCTAGTTTCACGTTTTTCCATGTCCTATTGTGTCTCACGTTTTCAGACCGTCCGCCGCCATTCCATCGAGGTGAAAGTGGGCGAAGTTGGCGTCGGCGGAGCGCATCCAATCCGCATCCAGTCGATGACCACGAGCGACACGCAGGACGTGGCCGCAACCGTCCGGCAATCGATCGCGCTCGCGGAGGTCGGTTGTGAGATCGTGCGCGTGACGGCACCGAACGTCGCGGCCGCGAAATGCCTGCGCGACATCCGGCGCGAGTTCTCCGCCGCGGGCTTTGGCCATGTTCCGCTCGTGGCGGACATTCATTTTCTGCCGAGCGCGGCGATGGAGGCCGTCGAGCACGTCGAGAAGATCCGGGTGAACCCCGGAAACTATGCCGACAAGAAGAAGTTCGCGGTGCGCGAGTACTCCGACTCCGATTACGATTCCGAACTGCAGCGCCTCTACGACGCCTTTTCGCCCCTGGTGAAGCGCTGCCGCGAGCTTGGCCGGGCGATGCGGATCGGGACGAACCATGGTTCGCTCAGCGACCGGATCATGAACCGCTACGGCGACACGCCGCTCGGGATGGTGGAAAGCGCCCTCGAGTTCCTCCGGATCGCCGAGGCGCACGATTACCGGCAGATCATCCTTTCGATGAAGGCTTCGAATCCGAAGGTGATGATCCAGGCCTACCGCCTGCTCGTCTCCCGGATGGCCGAGGAAAACATGCACTATCCCCTGCATCTCGGCGTCACCGAGGCGGGCGACGGCGAGGACGGCCGGATCAAGAGCGCGATTGGGATCGGCTCGCTGCTGCTCGACGGACTGGGCGACACGATCCGGGTCTCGCTGACCGAGGACAGCGTGTACGAGATTCCGGTCGCCCGCGCGATCGCCGACAAGGCGATGTCGCTGTGGAAAACGGACCGCGTCGTCGCGCCCGAAACCGACTCGATCGATCCCTACGCCTACGTCCGGCGCGAGACGCGCGTCACGGACCTGGGCGGCTCGATCGTGGTGGGGCCGGAACACGCCCCGGCCGTGATCGTCCGGACCGCCCCGGCCGACCTCCCGTCGCTGAACGCGAAGCGGCAACACCCGGCGCTGAAGGACACGCCGGTCGAGGGGATCCTGGTCCCGGTCGAGGGCGCGGCGGACCTCGCGCTCGTTTGCGACCACCTCGCGCGGGCGGACGCGTCCCCGGCGGTGCTCGCGCTCGAATTCGGACCGATGCTCACGCGGGACCTCGTGCAGCCGCTGCTGGCGATGATCCGCCGGCCGGTGCTGGTGGTCCGACGCTTCCTGGCCGGGGACGCCGAGGTGCTCGATGCCTGGGCCGGGCTCGCCCGCCAGCATGGCCACCTGCTCGTGCCCGACCTCACTCCGGACGCCGCGACCGCACTCGCGCCCGTGCTGCGCGCGCGGGGGGACGACCGCCTGGTGGTCACGCTCTCGGATTTCCGGTATCCAGGATCTGGGTGCGCCGAGGGGCACGGTCCGTCGCACCACGCCATCGGAGCGTACCGGGCCCTGGCGGAGGCGCTGCATCATGCGGGAATCCAGCCGCCCATCTGGATCCGCAACACCGCCGCCGCGGCCGTCCGCCCCGACGCCAGCTTCCTCTCCAAGCTCCTCGACGCCTCGTTCCTCACCGGCTCGCTCCTCTGCGACGGGATCGGCGACCTCGTGAGCCTCGAGACCGAGACCGACGTGGTGCGCGCGACGAAACTGGGCTACAACGTCCTGCAGGGAGCGGGGGCGCGAATCTCGAAGACCGAGTACGTCGCGTGCCCGAGTTGCGGACGCACCCTGTTCGATCTGCAGACGACGACGCAGCGAATCCGCGCCAAGACCGGCCACCTGAAGGGCGTCAAGCTGGCCATCATGGGCTGCATCGTGAACGGGCCCGGCGAAATGGCGGACGCGGATTTCGGTTACGTCGGTGGTGCGCCGGGCAAGATCAACCTCTACGTCGGCAAGTCGTGCGTCCAATACAACATCCCGCAGGATGAAGCAGACGCCCGACTAATCGCGCTCATAAAGGAGCACGGAAAATGGACCGAACCGGACGCCGCGCCGGTGTCCGCCTGACGAATTCCCGTATTCGAAAACGCACGCCGGTCACAGGATCGTCACCGTTTCGTAACCCTCGCGAGCGGCTTCCCAAGCCGGTTTCCGGCCGATGTAATATCGGGAAAATTACGGTAAGTTCCGGCGGTTTTTTTCCGCCTAAATTCGCCGACCCGAGGCAACACAAAAACAAAAAAACTTATGCTCACCGGCGCTGTGAACAACTTGTCAGAAAGTTGACCTTGAAATGGTTTTTCGGTTCACAGTTACTGCGCGCTCAGCCAGTTACTCTGCGTTTCGCGACGGTTCTTTTCCATGTCCTCGATGGTCGGCCTCCCAGGCTTCCTGTAACACCAACACTATCGTCCAGCCGTCAGATACTTACGTTTTTTCGCTTTCGACCCCTTTTCGACTGACGGCGGCGTCCAAATTTCGTTACGATGACGGGTCTGCGCCGGGCCGATTCGACATGTGAAGACCGCCTCCGCGTGTGCAGTGTGAATAAATCCGAGAATCAGCCCGCCCGTCATGCCTAACTCCACCCTCGCGCCCAGTCTCTGGGAAGCCGTCAAGTGCGACCTGAAATCGCTCTTTCCGGAAGACGTTTTCCAGATGTGGTTCGAACCGGTCGTGTGCCTCGAGACGACCGCGGACGGTGTCACATTGGGCGTGCCGAATGACTTCGCGCAGATCTGGATTCACGACAACTACCTCGATCTGATCACGCAGCGGCTGCGGCTCAATGCCGGCCGGATGGTCAACGTCACGCTGCGGAAGACGGACGCGCTCAACCAACGGGTCAACGGCGCGGAGGGTTCGGGCCGGGGCGTTGCCGAGGCCGGCTCCGCCAGCCACGCGCGCTCGCGCACGACTGCGGCGCGGCGCATGCCGCGGTACGACGACCGCGGTCCCGCCGCCGGTTCGCTAAACCCGCGCAACACGTTCGAAACCTTCGTGGTGGGTTCCAACAATCAGATGGCGCACGCCGCGGCGCTCGCGGTCGCGCAGGCGCCCGCCCAGGCCTACAACCCCCTTTTCCTCTACGGCGAAACGGGACTCGGCAAAACCCACCTCATGCACGCGATCGGGCACGCCATCCTCCGCCACAACCCCGATGCGCGCGTCGCCTACCTCTCGACGGAGAAGTTCACCAACGAGTTCATCCAGGCGCTGCAGGAGAACAGTCTGACGAAATTCCGCCAGCGGTACCGGCATGCCGATGTGCTGCTGCTCGACGATGTGCAGTTTCTCGCCGGCAAGGAGCGGATCCAGGAGGAGTTCTTCCACACGTTCAACGACCTGTTCGAATCGGGGAAGCAGATCGTCCTGACGAGCGACCGGCGCGCGAGCGAGATCCAGAAGCTCGAATCGCGCCTCGTCTCCCGGTTCGAGTGGGGTCTGCCCGCGGATATCCAGGCGCCCGATTTCGAGACGCGTCTCGCCATCCTGCGCGCCAAGGCGCAGTCGCTGAATCAGCAGCTGCCCGAACCGATTCTCAACTTCATCGCGCAGAACATCACAAAGAACATCCGCCGCCTCGAGGGAGCCCTGCTCAAGGTCGCGAGTTACTCGTCGCTCACAAGCAAGCCCATCGACCTCGCAACGGCCGAACGTCTCCTGCACGACGTCCTGATGGAGCAGGCGCAGAATGTCCTGACGATCGAGACCATTCAGAAGCGCGTGGCCGACCACTTCCAGATTCGCCACAGCGACATGACGAGCAAGCGGCGGCCGAACAACATCGCAATCCCGCGTCAGATCGCCATGTTCCTTTCGCGCACGCTGACGAAGCACTCGTTGCAGGAGATCGGCGACGCCTTCGGCGGCCGGGATCACGGAACGGTCATTCACGCCTGCAAGGCGGTCGACAACATGATGGAGCAGGACGCCTCGATGCGCGGCAGCATCGAATTCCTGAAGACGCAGCTTTCGAAGTGATCCGCCGCGCCGGACGGCGGGCGGCGCGATCGCGCCGGCGGATGGTTGAAATTGGAGGCGGACGGCGCTAACCCGTTTGCATCTTTCCACTTTCAACGTTCAACTTTCGATTCGTCCCATGACTCTCTCTCCCGAGCAGAAACAATCCGTCGCGCAGTGGGTCTCCGCCGGCGCCAGCCTGTCGGACATCCAGAAGAAACTGGCCGAACAGTTTCAGCTATCGATGACGTACCGGGATGTCCGATTTCTGATCGACGACCTGAATCTCGAGCTGAAGGACACCGCACCCAAGGTTGACGCCTCGGACGTCACGAAAGCGCCCCCGCGCGCAACGCCTCCCGCCGCTCCCGCCGAACGCAAGGGTTTCTTCGACAAAGCCAAGGAAAAGCTCGGCCTGGGCAAGGATGAGGAGCCGGAGGCCGGACCGGCCGACGAAGCCGAAGCGGAGGAATTCGAAGAGGAGGCGCCCGCAGGCGCGAGCAACGTCAGGGTGGCGGTCGACAAGCTTGTCATCCCCGGCGCGCTCGCGAGCGGCACCGTGACCTTCAGCGACGGCGTCACCGCCAAATGGCTCGTCGACCAGTACGGACGTCCGGGACTGACGGAGGTCAGCCGGCCGGGCTACCGCCCGTCCGCCGAAGATAGTCGCGCGTTCATGCAGGAGCTGAGCGCGGCGCTCCAACGACAAGGTTACTGATTCGGCCGGGCCGATCTCGCTTCCCGGGCGAAAATACGACGTCGCCAGCCAGCCGGCGTCGGGTTCGCCTCATCACCCCGGCCACGAATCGCGTCCGGCGGCTCAGCCGGCGCCGAGCAGCCGAAGCAGTTCCGCCTCGTCCAGGATCAGGACGCCCAGGCCCCGCGCCTTCTCGAGCTTCGAGCCCGCGTCCGATCCGGCGACGACGTAATGCGTCTTCTTGCTCACGCTGCCGCTGACCTTGCCACCCGCCGCCTCGATCCGGGCGGTGGCATCTTCCCGGGATAGCGTCGGCAGCGTTCCCGTCAGCACGAACGTTTTCCCCGCCAGCGCGCTCCCGCCCGCGGCGGGCGGCGTCGGACGAAGACCAACCGCGTCAAGCGTGCGGATCAGTTCCACGTTCTCGGGTTGGGCGAACCATGCTCGCACGGCCGCGGCCGTCTTTTCGCCAAATCCTTCGATCCGCAGGAGGTCCGCCTCCCCCGCCCCGGCGAGCGCCGGCAGGGAGCGGAAGGTCCGCGCCAGGTCCTTGGCCGCCGCCGCACCGACTTGCGGGATGCCGAGACCGTTGATCACGCGCCAGAGGTCGGCATCCCGCCGCGCCTGGATTCCCTCGATCAGGTTGCCCGCCCACACCTCTCCGGACTTCTTCAGCGGCAGGAGATCCGAGACCTGGAGTCGAAAAATATCCGGGATCGTCCCGATCAACCCGCGCCGCAGCAGCAGGTCAACCATCTCCTCCCCCAGGCCTTCGATGTCGAGACAGGCCTTCGAGGCAAAATGCTCGATGCGCCGCCGAACCTTTTCCGGGCAGCGTGGATTCGGACACCGCCAGACGACCTCCCCCTCGCCGCGAACGGCCGGCGTATGGCAAACCGGGCATTCGCGGGGAAACGAGAAGGGCGCGCTCGCGGCCGGACGCTTTTCGAGCAGCACGGCCACCACGGCCGGGATGATTTCGCCGGCCTTCTCCACCAGAACGGCATCGCCGATCCGCACGTCCTTCCGGGCGATCTCCTCCGCATTGTGGAGCGTCGCGCGCTTCACGGTCGTGCCCGCCAGAAACACCGGCTCGAGTTCCGCGACCGGCGTAAGCGCCCCGGTCCGCCCGACCTGAATCGTGATGTCGCGCACCCGCGTCTCCGCCCGGTCGGGCGCGAACTTGTAGGCACAGGCCCATCGCGGCGAAAGTTTCCGCGCCGCCTCCACCCTCCCGTCCGCGGCCATGCCCCGAAAACCAACGCGCTTTTGCTGCGCAAACAAATCGAGTTTCACCACCGCCCCGTCCGTCCCGTAGGCGAACTCCCGCCGGAGCCGGTCCAGCTCCTGGATGGACGCCCAAACCGCGTCGATGCCGTTCACCGGCCAGATCCGCTCCACCACGGGCAGGCCCCACGCCTTCAATTGCGCCTGGTAGTGCGATTGCGATTCGACGACCTCGGGTTCGCAAACGCCCCGTCCATAAAGCACGATCTCCAGGCGGCGCGACGCCACGAGGCTCGGGTCGAGTTGCTTCAGGGTCCCGGCGGCGAGGTTCCGCGGATTCGCGTAAGGCTCGTCACCGGCCTCCTCCTGCAGCTGGTTGATCCGACGAAACTCCTCTTCCCGCAGATAGATCTCGCCCCGGATCTCAATCAGCGCGGGAACCGGCTCTCCGGCGAGCGCGTGCGGCAGACCGCGGATGGTCCTGACATTCACCGTGACATCGTCACCTTCTTCGCCATCGCCACGGGTGACGGCCCGGGTCAGCCGGCCATTTTCATACGTGAGGCTGACCGCCACCCCGTCGATCTTCGGTTCGACCGTGTAGGCGAGATCCTCGGCCCCCAGCGTCTTCGCCAGGCGGGCATGGAATTCCCGGAGCTCGGCCTCGTCATAGGTGTTGTCCAGCGTCGTCATTGCCAGCCGATGCTTCACCCGGGCGAAACCCTCGGTCCGGTCATCCCCCACGCGCGCGGTCGGCGTCTCCAGACCCAACTCATGGGCGACCTTGGGAAACGACTGCTCGAGCGCGGCGAGTTCCTGCTTCAACCGATCGTAATCGAAGTCGGCGATCTCCGGCTTGGCCTGGCGGTAATACCGCTCGTCGTGATGAGCGATCTGCGCGCGAAGTTCGGCAATTCGTTGTTGGGCCTCTGCCGGCGACATGTCCGAAATCTCAACGCATCCGTGCCGTCAGTCCAGCCTCGGCAATGGGCGTCGCCGTCCGTCGCTCCCGCTCCGCCGCGAACGACGCGTGCACCGCCGTGGTCCGTCAATGACGTCCGGCCGTCGCGTGGCCTGCGTCGGCCGGGACCGCCGTCTTCTCACCGCTCGACGAATTTGTGCCGGGAGGTGCCGTGACCGGAGCCGCCGCCGGCTTGCCCGGGGCACCGGGCACCGGAGCGCCCGTCGACGTCGGCGCCGCCGACCCTGCGGGGGTCGGAGGCGGCGGCTCGTGTCCGGCCGGCGGCGACGGGGTGGGCGCCAGCGAGCGCAGCAGGTTCGTCGGTCCGATCACGAACGCCCAATCCGGCTTTTCCAGGGTGCCGGTCAGTTTCACCTCCAGGACGTTTGAGATCGGGCTCAGCACCGCGCCGACCACGGATTTGATCACGCTGTCGCTTTCCTGGAAGGGGAACACCTTCGCGCGAAAATCGAGCTGCCGCCGGTCCAGCGCGTAATTGCCATGGGCGTCGATCGCGGAGTTTGCGCCGCGGAGCGCCACCTCGGAGAAGTCGAGCTTCGTCCCGTTGATCTTGAACGACGCCCGCGCCGTCGTGAACCGAAGCGCCGTGAACTTGAGCAGTTCCGACAGGAGGCCCAACAGCGGGACCTCTCCGATTTCCGCGCCGCGCAACGAGGCGTTGCCGTCGCCATGATAGCTCAATGGATTGCTGTACAAGCCCTCGGCCGAGGCCGCGAGATCCAGCCGGACGTTGCTCTTGGCCTGGACGAATTTGCCCGGCGCCGGGCGCGGCTGGTTCTTGCGCTCCGCACTGAAGTCCTGGAGCGCGGCCACGGCCTGGCCCAGGCTCGCGTCATTGATCGAGGCGTCGAATCCGAGGCGCTGGTTGGCGCCGGTGCCCCAGAGCTTCGCGTGGCCCCGCGCCACCCCGCCGGCAAATTTTGCAATGAGATTGTCGATCGTCAGCTCGTCGTCGCGCAACGCGGCGGTGAAGGCGACGTCCTGGAGGGGAAAATCGTGGAATTTGAACGACCCTGTCGTCCTCGCCTCGAGATCGAGGCTGCGGTGCCGCGGGGGCGCCACGGCGGGGCCGTCAAAATGAGCGTGCAGCTTCAGGGCCGGGGCGGCCGACAGTTCGAATGGTCCGAGCACGGCGCGACCGAGTTCTCCCGCCATCCTTCCGGCCGCGGCCAGCGAGACGTTCGATTTCAGGTCGACGTCGATCGTCCGCCACAGCTTCCGGCTGACGCTGGCCGTCACCGTGAACGTCCCGTCGGCGGCACCGCCATCCGGATCAACCGCGTGCAGTTCCAGCCCGTCATAAAATCCGGGGCGGACGAACAATCGGCCGCGCAATCGCCGCAGCGACTGCCCGAGGGCAACCGGAGCGTCGGAATCGACAAACACGAAAACCGAAGTCTTCCAGCCCTGTCCCCACGTCCCCTGCACATCGACGCTGGCGTTCGGGGGCGCTTTCGGAAATTCGAAACGCTGGAAGAAATTCGTCCACCAGCCGCGGAACCAGGGATCGATGTCCATGGGGCGCAGGCGCCCGTCGAGCAGGAAACGGAAGCGACGGGTCGCAAACTCATGTTCGTAGGTGCCGCGCGCGTAGTTTTCGCCGATCCGCGCATACGCCTCGGGGGCGTAGAGGTGCGTCGGATCAACCTCGATCGTCGCGCGACCCTCGTCCATCAGCACCCCGTGCGCGCGGATTTGCTGGAGCGCCACATGCGCCACCGCGCGCTGGAAATGCCAGTTCGGCCCCAGTTCCACGGTCGAGTCACTCAGGTCCGCGGACGCAAAACCGAAGAATTTCCCGAGATCGACCCGGACCCGGGGCTGGAGCGCGCCGACGATCGCGGGCGAGACGGAACCATTGACCGTCAGGTGCGCGGTCCGGGCGGACAGATCCGCCGTGCCGCTGACATCCACCGGCGCGCCCAAAACCCGCGCCACCAGTTCGCCCCGAACCTTGGGCAGCGGCTCCGGCCGGAGCACCCCGGAGAAATCATCCGCCGTCCCGTCCGGCGTGACCACCGCTGCCGCGGCGATCCGAAGCTCGACCGGATCGACGCGCAGCTCCGTCGGACGCAACCGGCCGCGAAGCTCGGCCGACAACTCGCGAATTTCCACGGCACCGGGCAGGTGCAGTTCCGCCGCCGAGAAGTCCAGATGCGACATGGCGGGCGTGTCACCCAGCAGCGGAAAGCGCGTCGTGGCCCGGAAGCGGCCGAGTTCCATCGCAAACGGCGTATCGAGTTTTACGCCCCGAGCGGCGATCTGCGCCGTGACGATGGCCCCCCGCGTCGGCGACGGCGCCAGCTCGAGATCGGCGGAAGGCTCCTCGAACGCCTCGAGTCGTCGCGTCAGCTGGACGGCGGCCTGGCAGAACTCCTTGAAGCGGGCTCGAAGCAGGTCGTTCATCTGCCCGGGCGGACGGGCGGACCGCGGTGGCACGATGGCCGCCCCGTGGACAGACACGACCAGGGCGCCGAACCGGGCGGTGACGTGCCGGATCACCAGTTGCGAGTCCGCCGGCTCGACGTCGGCGTCGACGTCCCGCACGATCGCCTCCGCCTGACCGGACGGGGACAGGATCGCCGGAACCGACACGGTTCCGCCGGCGATCCGGATCTCGCTGGGTTCAATCCGGCCGACGAACAGCGGCCAGGGATTCACGCCGATGTAAGCCGCCCGGGCACTCAGCACCGGGTCCGAGAATCCCGCCAGAAACACCTGCGGCTCGCGGAGCAGCATGCGTCCGGTGGGATCGAAAGTCGCGTCGGCAAACGTCACCTTCAACCCGTTTTGGGCGACGCGCTCCTCGATCCGTCGCAGCACGAAAGCCGGAACCGTCAGTTCGCTCCGAAACGCGACGTAGAACTGCACCGCCGCCAAAGCCCCGAGCAGCAGCCAAAGGGTCCAGAACCCGAACGATACGACACATCCGCCCGCATACCGGAGGAGGTGTCGAAAAATCCTTCCCGCGGTCATTTCGTCGTTTCCGCCGGCGGTCCGGGATCGTGCGGTCCGTACGCGATGCTCCACAGCGCATCGAGCGTCGGCTGCTCGAGTTCGAACACCGCGTCGAATTCCTTTGATCCGGCAAGCTGCTGATTTCCTCCCAGACGATCCGTCAGGAAGAGCGTGCTCGTGCTGGTCTGTTCCGCGCCGGATCCCCCTGGCAGCGCAATCGTCGTGTCGAGTTGATAGCGCCACGTCCGTTCGTCGCCCCCGACGAACAGCTGGTCGGCAAAGCGATCCTGGACAAAGCGTCGGGCCCGCAGGGTCCGAAGCCCGGCGACCAGCTTTTCCAGGGCCGCGGGGCTGGCCGGCTCCTTCGCCGCCTTGCCCGAAGCGTCGAAGGTGGTCTCGAACACCGTCTGCCGCGACGAAAGGTCGGTCAGCTTGAGCGACACAATCCGCGCCGTGGCCGGCAGCGTGCGCAAGGTCCGGTCACGCCAGGCGGTGACGCCAACGGAGAAGTCCCGGGCCAGATCGGCGGTGACCCGGTAAATCGACGAACCCGGCTCACCCGGTTTGCCGGCCCGCGCGTACACGGCGCCCGAGGCATCGGTGCCGAATTGCAGCACCGTCGGCGCCACGGATGCGCCGGGGGTGGAGCTCACGGCCAGCGTGATCTCGCGCTCCGGACGATTGAATCCCCATTGCTCGAGTTGCGGTTGCGACGGGGCGTCGCTTTCAAAGCGGTCCGCCGAAAGGAGCGTCAGGCGTTCCAGGAGCTGCCGCACCGCCGCGGAATCGGCAGCCATCGTCTGCTGGCCGGCGGTCGCATCCCCGGCCCGGCGGGTCAATTGCCAGGCACTGTCGGCCGCGTTGGGATCGAGGCGCTGCAATGTGACCGCGGGCTGGCCCGGCGCCGCCAGCGTGATGGCGGTGACGGCGGTCGGATCGAGGTCGAGGATCCGGCGTTCCCGCAGGAAATCCTGGGCCTTGCGGAGATGCTCCAGCAGCTCGTTGCCGATCACGACGGTGAACACCGGCGCGCGAACCGTGTTGGTGTTCATCAATTGCGCGAAATACTCGGTCTGCGGCGTGCTTTCCTTCGGCCCGCCTTCGGCGCTTGAACCGGCGACCGGCTCGCCGAGCAGAAGCGTTTCCGCCCGGTTGTTTCCGTCGATGGTCACCCTCAGCGTCGGCGCCGCGGAAGGCAGCGTGGCCGGGCGGGTCGCGGGAAAGGATTTCGCGTGCAGCGCGTTCAGCGCGTTGATCGTAAGGTCCATCTGCATCTTGCTCGCGCGCGCGTTGACGATCGTGTCGAACAGCCAGCGGCTGCCGTCGCGACGGATGCGCACGCGCGCACCGCTCGTCTGAACGTTCAGCGCCCGCGCCTCGAAAACGGGGATGGTGAACAGCGTGTCCGCCCGGAGCTGGTCGAGGGGGACCGACAGCGCATCCAGCAGCGACCGGTTGACGACGTTGATTCGCTTCCCGTCCGGCGAAAGCACGTACAGCCGGTTGCCCACCTTCGTGCTGTCGCCGATCCGGAGCACGGTCGTCGGAAGCGCCGCCTCGGCCGCGCCGGGCGTCACGCCCTCGCCCGACGTGAACGTCACCGTCAGTTTGGGCTTGTCGAGTCCGTAGTCGGCCAGCGACTGCCCGCTGCGCGCCAGGTCCGCCACGCTGAAGCTGGTCTCGTTCTCGAGGAACTGCAGTTCGTGGATGATGCTCGAAACCGCGTGCGGGTTCGCCGGCCAGTCGAGCGGCTGCGTGAGCAGCCAGATGTCGCGATTGTGGACGAGCGAATAGGATGGGCCGCCCGGCAGTGTGCTGCTCACCGAGAGCGAATGGATGTCGGCGGTCTCGGAACCGAGGACGCGGCGGCGGGCCTCCTGGAGGGCGGCTTCCGTCCGCCATGTCCGCTCGAATTTGAAGATGAAGAAAAACAGCGCGACGTTCAGGAAAACGAGAACGAGCGTGACTTTGGTGCGCATGGCGGGGGAAGTCGGACGGTTATTTGCGGCGGGTCCAGAGCACGATCAGGCCCAGCAGGGCCGTGGCGCCGGGCAGGGCGAACCACAGGGTATAGTTCAGCCGCGAGAGATCGGCCGCGCTGATGGCGAGTTGGAAACGCTGGATCGGCCGCACCGGCACGTTCAACTGGCGGTCGCGCTCGACGGCCCAGTTCACCGCGTTGAGGAAGATCGCCTCGTTGCCGGCGTGCGCCAGCCGCTGGTTCGCGATGAAGTCGCCGCAACCGAACACCACCAGCCGGCCCGCGCGGACGCTGAAGGGCAGATTGTCCCGCGGCGAGACGCGCTCCGAAGCCACGGCGACGCCGAGCTGGCCGTCCGGCTTCAGGCCGGGGATGGGATGCGTGTTGCCCTGGTTCGAAAACTTCGGCGGCAGGCCGATCCGGTAGCCCACGTCACCCCACGCCGTCGGCGAGGCCGCCGCCAGCGTCGTCACGTTCAGTCCGCTGCCGGGCGTCCGAGCCGGGTCGGGGCAGACCGTCCGGGCGTACCCAAATTGCAGCGGATACTTGTAGTCGAGCAGCGTTTGCACGATCGGGTGCTTGGGATCGAATGACCGGATGATCAGGTCGCCATCATCGGTGCGGAATCGCTGGTCCGTCTCGCAGATCACGTCGTCAAACACGAGGACACCCCAGTCGAGGAGCAGGTCGTCGAGTCCCAATCGCGGGGCGCTGATCCCGGGCGCCAGGGCGAGAATCAACCGCCCGGCGTTCACGGTCAGGTACTGCCGCAACATCTCCTCCTCCGTCCGGCTGTAGCCCGTCTGCGGGGCCACCGCGACCAGAAGCGCGGCATCGCTGGGTATCTTCCGGACGATCGAAAGGTCGAGGGTGTCGATCTTGAAATTTCGGACGTCGAGTTCGTCCCGCAGGCTGGAGAGACCACGTGCGGGATTGGTGTCGTCCGGCTGCAGTTCACCATGGCCGACGAGAAAATAGACGTGCGGCCGGTTCGGATTTGAAACCTCGAGGATCGCGCTAATCAGCACCTGCTCGCCCTGGAATCCCTCCCGCTGGCGGTTTCTCACCTGGTACAGCCGGTCGATCGTCACCGCCTCGTGATTCTCGCCGCAGGTGAGATACAGGACATTCGGCTGGTCGATCGACAATTCCTCCGCCCGCCGGCGGTTCTGGTAGACGTTCACGATCTCCTTCGTGATCCGGCCCTGCGGGTTGTTCTCGGTCGCATGCACGAACTCGTCGAGCAGTCCGCTCACATCGCTCGGGAGGTCGACATCGTCGGACACCGTGGCGACGATGTGCACCGGCGCCGAAAGGTTCTTCAGGTAGGACAGTGTTTCCGGCGCGAGCGAAAAGCGGCGCTGCCGGGTGAGGTCGAAGCGCGACGGATGGTTGCGCGCCACATAGTTGAGCCCGCCAAAAAACGTCAGAAACAGCACCGCCTGGAGGATCAGGTTGAAGGTGCGCAGCCAGCGCACGGCGCGAAAACTCTCGAACAGGTGCATGGGCGGTCAGGGGCCGGGTCCGGTGCCGCGGCGGCCGCCGCGGGACAATGAGGCGCCTCGTTGGCTCCGCGGGGGCGTCGATCCGTTCCGGGTCTTCATGTCAGGAATGCAGCAGCTTCGCCTCGACGCCGAGAATGCTGAAAATCAGCGTCACGACGGTCCCGCTCAGGTAGAACAAGAGCTGGCGGGTGTCGACCACGCCGCGCGTGAAGTCGTCGCGATGCGTGAACACGTCCGAATACTCGAACACCGAGCGGGCGGGCTTGAAGATGTCCTGTTGCAGCCAGGTCGAGTCGGAGAGCCAGTGGGACCCGAGGATCACGGAAGCCAGCATCACGCACGCCAGCACGGCGGCGACCGACTGGTTCCGGGTCAGGGAACTCGCGAACACCCCGATCGCGACGAAGAACAGTCCCGAGACCGCGATGAAAACATACCCTCCGATCAGCGGTCCGGGATCGAGGAAGCGCGGATCGGACGAAAACCTTTTCAGGATGTAGAAGAAGCCGCCGGTCATCGCCCAGAGCGCGAGATAAAGGAAGTAGGCGGCGCCAAACTTGCCGAGCACGACCTCCGTCGTGGTCACCGGCGTGGTCAGGAGCGTCTCGATCGTTCCCAGCCGCCGCTCCTCGGCGAGGCACTTCATCGTGAGCAGCGGCACCATCACGCAAACCGGCAGCCAGAACAGGTTGAAGAAGACGAAGGCCGGCGAGGTTTCCTGCGCGCCACCGCTGTAGAGGTCGAGGATCTTCGAGAAGATGAGTCCCATGAACCCGAGGAACAAGGTCGCGGCAAAGTACGTCGCCGGCGAAACCAGCAGCATTCGGATCTCATGGCTGAGGAGGGTTGGAAAGTGCTTCATGCGGTGGGCGGCGGAGCGGACATCCCGGTTTCAAACCGGCAGCGGCGGCGGGACGTGCCGTTCGGGAATTTCAACTTTTGGCCTGTTCGATGGTGCGGGTGCCGTTGCCGGCCGGTCCGGCGATCACGTCCCAGCTTCTGCGGGTGGCAGCGAGAAAAACGTCCTCCAGGGTGGGATGAACCCGGGCGAGCGCCCGGACGCGAATCCCGTGCGCCAGCATCGACTGGAGCAGCGCCTCGCCGAGATCGGCGCCGGCTTCGGTCGTCAGCCGCATGGAGCGGAACCCCTGGCCGTCGGGCGCGCCTTCGGTCTCGACGCGGAGCGTGCCGTCAATGGCGGCCAGATGCTCCGGCAGCCGGGTGAGATCCCCGGACAACTCGATCTCGTACGCGATCCGCCCCAGGATCTCCCGGCGCAGCTCGGGCGGCGTGCCCTCCGCGACCACGCGGCCCTGGTTGATGATGAGGACCCGGTCGCAGGTCACCTCGATCTCGGGCAGGATGTGCGACGAGATGATGACCGTCATCCGGCCGCGCAGGCTGCCGATCAGGTCCCGCACGATCAGGATCTGGTGCGGATCGAGCCCGATCGTCGGCTCATCCATGATGATCACCGGCGGTTCCGCGAGGATTGCTTCGGCGATGCCGACGCGCTGCCGGTAGCCCTTCGAGAGCTGGCCGATGATCTTGTGCCGGACGCGCTTCAGGTCGCACACCTCGAGCACCTCGTCGATCCGCGGTCCCAGTTTCCGCCGTGCGACTTCCTTCAGCCGCCCGCGAAAGTAAAGGTACTCGGACACGCGCATGTCCTCCGGCAACGGGTTGTTTTCCGGCATGTAGCCGATCCGGCGCTTGATCTCGTCCGGACGCGTGGCGACGGGCACCCCGCAGATCCGGACCGTGCCGGATGTCGCCGGCAGGTATCCGGTCAGGATTCTCATCGTCGTCGACTTGCCGGCGCCGTTCGGCCCGAGAAACCCCACGATCTCGCCGCGCCCGACCGTGAAACTGATGTCGTTCACGGCGGCCACGCCGGCGTAAGTCTTCACGAGATGTGAGACTTCGATGGCGGGCGGCGGCGAATCGGACATTTCGTTAGTAGCCAAGGATGCGAGGGAATTGGGGATCGCGCGGTTCCGCAAGTTCGCGTTCAGCGGGCGCGGAGCGAACACCGGTGCTCATTCCTTTTTCTCGATCGTCACCTCGCCGGCGCGAAACCGCTGCACATGACCGTGCCCGTCGCGGAGGAGCAACGCTCCCTCGTCGTCGACGCCGCAGGCGATGCCATGATGCCGGCGCCCGGCTTCGAGCAGGGTCACCGGCCGACCCCGCAGGACGTCGAAGTGATTCCACAGATCGGCGAAGGTCTTCAGGTGATCCGAATCGCTGAAGTGCTGGTACGCGAGGAGCACGCGTCCGATCAGGGCGGCGGCGAGCCGGTTCAGATCGAGCGCCGCGCCCGTCACCTGCGCGAGCGCAACCGCCCGGTGCGCGAGTTCGCCCGGAAACTCGGCCGCCGCGCTGTTCACGTTCAATCCCAACCCGAACACCAGATCGCGGATCTGATCCGCATCGACGCGCGCCTCGGTCAGCATTCCGCCGGCCTTCCGGCCGTCGAACAGCAGGTCGTTGGGCCATTTGATGCCGGGGGTGACATGCGTGAAATTCTCGAGCAACGCACAGACATTGACGCCCATCCACAGCGTGAACGTCTGCATCCGCTCCGGCTCGACCCGCGGCCGAAACGCGAAGCTGGCGTACAGGTTGTCGGCCGAGTCGCTGTGCCAGGTCCGGCCAAAGCGGCCCCGTCCGCGCGTCTGGCGCCGGGCCAGCACGGCGAACGGCGTCGCCCGCCCCGCCGCGAGCTGGCGGGCCGCCTCGTCGTTCGTGCTGTCGATCGAATCGAGCACGAGGAGGGAGAACCCGCGCGGCCTGACCTTGAGCTGCGCCTCGATCAGGACCGCGTGCAGGTTGCGCGGGCGCGCGACGATGCGATACCCGCGGGACCGCTGCGCCTCGAACTCGAAGCCGGCGGCGCGAAGTTTCTCCATGTGCTGCCAGACCGCCACCCGGCTCATGCCAAGTTTCGCGGCCAGCGTCGATCCGGAGACCCAGTTGGGATCCCGCGCGAGCAACTCGCGGAGGATCGTATGCTCAGCAGTGACCATGAATTGAAGCAGAGATGCGCCCCGACATCATGCTCGTTGCCAACGTCGGAACGCGACATTGGCACGGAAGGACAGGAAAGCGGGGAAAACGCGCCATCAATCGTAAGTTGAAATCACAACCGAGCGGCGCACGTTGGCGCAAATGTCATTTGCAGAATTTCGCCAGGCGATTGCAAGCGATTCAGTTCCACCGGCTTCTCTCTCGCCGGCGCTGCGGGCGCTCTGGCACGACGCCCGCGGGTCCTGGGAGGACGCCCACGCCGCCGCCCAGAGTGATTCGGGTCCGGACGCCGCTTGGGCGCACGCCTACCTCCACCGGAAGGAAGGTGACCGGTCGAACGCCGGGTATTGGTATCGCCGCGCCGGACGAATCATGCCCGACGCGTCCGTCGGGTTCGACGCCGAATGGGCAGATCTCGCGCAAACGCTGTTGCGCGAATAACCCTCGCCCTTCCCGATCCCGCGGGCGGCAGCTGCGCCGGCGGCGATTTCGTTTCGTTTCGGCTGCGCCCGCACCCGTCGCCGCCTACCGGCCGAGGGGTTTCCAATCAAATTCGCCCGGACGCATGAAGGTCTGGTCGGCCTGGCGTTTGACGTAGGCCCCCGCCGCCTTGTCGGTCGCGCTGACGAGCCCGACGTCGTCGCTCAATTCACTCATGTTCTTCAGACGCTCGTCCTCCTCGTACATCGCCATCGCACGCTGTTCGGCCGACGCTCCGAACAGCGGAAGCGTGAATGCGTTCAAGGCACGATACCCTTCGGTGAAATAGCGCTTCATCGCGACGTCCGCCAGGCCCTTCTTCGTGTGAATCGCGCGCTCGCTGAACACGGGCGGCGGAGGGGCGTGAACCACGTACCTCGGCAGCCGGACGATGTGGTTCTTGGGTTTGTCCACGTCGCGCAAATCCACCTGCTCCTCATCGGGCGGCGGCTTCGGCGGCGGCGGAGTGTACTTGGGGATCGCGGCCGCCAATTGCGCCGCCACCCCGGCCGAGATCTCCCGCGGCGCGTGCGGAGCCGCCGGCTTCACCGGCGCGTTCGCTTCGGGCGAACCGGGCGCCTTGACGATTGGATTTGCCGCCCGACCGCGTGCCGGCGAGGCCGCCGGCTGGTCCGCGGTAGTCGAGGGCGACGTCGTCGCATCCTGGGCAGACACGCCCACCGCCAGGCTACAGGCGACGACAACCAAGGGCAGAAATCGAGCGGCGGCGGACATGACGGAGTGGAAACGTGGCCCGACGGAGGGTTCCACGCAATCCATGAGCTCGGTTTTCCGCCGGCTCGCCCGCGCCTGGCCGGTCCGCCGCAGGTCGTGTCGTATTGCCGCGGCCGTTAACCGGTTGAAACGTCAGTCGAGCCGTTCGATCCAGACGTTGCGCACGGCATAGGGCGTTCCTTCGAGTTGAAGGCCGACCTTTCCCGATCCCGGCGAAACATGCGTCACGCGGTTTTGGACGACGCCGTTGACGCTCACCTCGAGCGTGCCGTCACGGCATACCACGTCGCATTCGTTCCACTGTCCCACCGCCTTCTCGCTTCCGGGCTCGGACCGGAACAGTTGCGGAACTTTGGCGTCGGGCGGGGTCGAGAGTTTCTCCGCAAACGTGGCGCCCGCCATGGGCAGGATGTCCCCCGCCCGTCCGGGCTTGGTCTGGATCTGCAGACTCAGAGGCCATTCGCGGTCCTTGGGGCCGGAGGCGATCAGCACGAGGATGCCGCTGTTGCTGTTCTTCGCCGCGTTGGCCGCCCAGCACCACTCCACGTGCAGACGGAAATTGCGGTACGATCCCGCGTGCACGAGATAACCCTTGGGGTGGCCCGCCACCGACAGGGAACCGTCGGAATTGTAGTGGCAAACGTCCGTGATCGCAGACGTGGAGGGCGTCACATACTTCCACCCGGCGAAGTCCTTGCCGTCGAGGAGAACCTGGCGGTGATTCGAAGTCTCCGCGCGGACGAGCACGGCGGTCGCGATCAGCGCGAACAAGAGGGTGAAATGGCGGGGCATGCCTCGAAGCATGCGCGGACCCGTTCGGAGGCGAGTTTAATCTGTGTCCAGCGCGAGGAGGGCCGCCTTCGCCCGGGCGTATCCGCCGGCGCCAGGCGGCGCGTTCGCTAGATCAAGCCGAGCTTCATCTTCCCCTCTTCGGAAATCATCTGCTGGTTCCACGGCGGGTCCCAGGTGATGCGCACGTCGGCGTCGCTGACGCCGGGCACGAGCAGGATCTTGCTCTTGGCATCCTCGGCGATTGCCGGACCCATGCCGCAGCCGGGCGCCGTCAGCGTCATCGCGACGATCACCCGGTAACCGGCATCACCCGCGCCGGGCGTCTCGATCTTCTCGACATCCATCGAGTACACCAAGCCGAGATCGACGATGTTCACCGGGATTTCCGGGTCGAACACCTGTCGAAGCTGGGCCCAGATCGCCTCGGGATCGGGCGCGCCGTTCGAGAGCGTCGCGGCATTCACGGTGCCGTCGGTCGCCTGCTCGCCCATGGCGTCGCCGTCCTTCCCGTCGATTCGAAACAGGCCGAAATCGGTCTGCACGGTGTAGCTGCCACCGAGCGTCTGGTGAATGAAAACCCGCGTGCCGGTCGGCAGCGGCTGCTTGTCCCCCGACGGGATCTGCGTCGCGACGACGTCGCGGGAAAGGGTGCGTTCGCGGTTCATCGAAAAAGAGGTTTCGAACGTTGCTTTAAGCCTTCTTGAACTGTGTCTGAACCAGGGCCCGCAAGGCAACGTGAAGATCCTCGCTGTTGAGGCGGTTCAGCACGTCCTCGAAGAAACCGAAGGTCAGGAGCTCGTCGGCCATTTCCTTGTGGATGCCGCGCGACTGGAGATAAAATTCCTGCTCGGCATCGATGCGGCTGCTGGTCGCCCCGTGCGTGCAGCGCACGTCGTTGGCCTGGATCTCGAGTCCCGGCAGCGAATTGGCCTCCGCCTCTTCACTGAGCATCAGGTTGCGATTGCTCTGATAGGCGTCCGTTTTCTGCGCATCCGGGTCGACCACGATCAGACCGGAGAAGATCGTCTTCGACTGGTCGCGGAGGGCATTTTTGTACAACAGGTCCGATTTGGTGTTCGGCGCCTGGTGGATCTGCAGCGTCCGCTGGTCGAATTCCTGGGCGCCATCGGCCACCGTCAGCGCCAGCATCTCGGAAAACCCGCCCGGCGCCTGAAGCTGCGACAGTGATTCGTGCCGCGCCTGCCGGGCCCCGAGATGCAGGTTGAGCGACTGCACCCGGGCATCGCGCCGCACGACCGTCGAGTTGAACTGGAATGACAACGTTTCGCGCGACCACCGCTGGGCGCCGATGTAGGTCAGCTGCGCGCCGTGCCCGGCGTAGAGATCGTTGGCGCCGCAGGCGAACTGCGCCAGGGGCGCCGCCGCGGATCCGGGAACTTCCGCGCCGGCGGAGACGAAATAATCGACGACCGTCACCTTCGCGTTTTCCTCGGCGATCACGAGCGTGTGCGGGAACACCGTCGCCCCCGCCCCGGCCGCCACGTGGGTGACGACGATCGGTGCCGCCACCTCGACGCCGCGGGGAATGTAGATGAACGCGCCGTTCCCGACGAACGCCGTGTGCAGCGCCGCGAATTTTTCCGACCCCAGCTTCTGCGGCTGCGCCATGAAGTGCGCCCGCAGCAGTTCGCCGTGCGTCCGCAGGGCGTCTGCCAGGGTGGCGACCACGACGCCCTTGGGCCAGGCGCCATCGGCCCGCACCGCGGTCGCCTCGTTGTTGACGAAGGTGAGGGCGGACACGCCGAACGGAGATCCGACCGCAACGTCCCGCGGGGCGGCGAGCTGCGAGTCAAAACCTTCGACAGTCAGCGTGGCGATGTTGCTGAACCGCCAGGCCTCGTCGGTGCGCTTCGGCATGGGCAGCGCGGCGAACCTCTCGTACGCCGCGCGCTTGCGCTCGAGCCACCAGGCCGGAGCGGCCGATTGCGTCCGGAGATGGGCGGCAAACGGGTCGGCGCTGAAAGCCCCAATGGGCGACCGGGGGCTGACGTGGAGGGGAGACGGAGAAGACATGGAAATTGCGAGAGGCGGATTTCGGAGGGCGGAATGAGAATGCCGGAATTCGCGGCGCGGCTTCGGACGATTCGCGGTTTCGACGCGCAGAGTGATCCTGGCGACGTTCGGCCTCGGGCGCGCGGTCCAATCCGCACTCCGCATTCCGAACTCCGCAATCGAATCAGCCGACGCTGCCCTCCATTTCGAGATCGATCAGCCGCTTCAGCTCGACCGAGTATTCCATCGGGAACTGCCGCGCGAGATCGTTGATGAAGCCGTTCACCGCGAGGCTCATCGCCTGCCCTTCCGTGAGGCCGCGCTGCTGCATGTAGAAGATCATTTCCTCGTTCACCTTCGAGACACTCGCCTCGTGCTGGACGTAGTTGCGGTCACCGCGAACGGTGATCGCCGGATAGGTGTCGGTCCGGCTGTTCGTGTTGATCAGCAACGCATCGCACTCGGTGTTGTTCTTGCAGCCCTTGAGATGCTTCGGGATGTGGACCTGGCCGCGATAAGTCGCCCGACCCTGCCCGACGCTGATCGATTTCGAGATGACGTTCGAGGTGGTCTCCTCGGCGGCGTGGATCATTTTCGCCCCCGTGTCCTGGTGCTGCCCGTCGTTCGCGAGCGCGATCGAGATCACCTCGCCGCGCGCCTTGCGTCCCTTCAGCACCACGCCGGGATACTTCATCGTCAGCCGGGAACCGATGTTGCAGTCGATCCACTTGATCTCGGCCTCCTCGTGCGCGAGGCCGCGTTTGGTCACGAGATTGAACACGTTCGGCGCCCAGTTCTGCACCGTGATGTACTGGATCTTCGCCCCCTTGAGCGCGACGAGCTCCACCACCGCGCTGTGCAGGGTCGACGTGCTGAACTTCGGCGCCGTGCAGCCTTCCATGTAGGTGACCTCGGCGCCCTCGTCGGCGATGATCAGGGTGCGTTCGAACTGCCCGAAGTTCTCGGCGTTGATCCGGAAGTACGCCTGGAGCGGATGCGACACCTTCACGCCCGGGGGCACGTAGATGAACGAGCCGCCGGAGAACACCGCGCTGTTGAGCGCCGAGAACTTGTTGTCGCCCGTCGGGATGACCTTCCCGAACCATTTCCGGAACAGATCCGGATGTTCGCGCAGGCCCTCCGTCGAATTGACGAAGATGACGCCCTGCTTGGCGACGGTTTCCTTGACGTTGGAATACGCGGCCTCGGAGTCGAATTGCGCCTCCACCCCGGCGAGGTACTTTCGTTCCTGCTCCGGAATGCCGAGGCGCTCGAAGGTCTTCTTGATGTCCGCCGGCACCTCGTCCCACGTGCGCTTCGGTTTCTGTCCCTGCGCGAGATAGTACCGGATCTTGTCGAAATTGATGCTCTCGAGATCCTTCGTCGCCCAGTGCGTCGGCAGCGGCTTCGACCGGAATGTCTTCAGCGCGGCGAGGCGGAACTCGAGCAGCCACGGCGCCTCCTTTTTCACCGAGCTGATGTAGCGAATCGTGTCCTCCGACAGGCCCGTGCCCGCGTCGAAGTCGTACTTCACGTCGTATTTGAAGTCGCCGACCGACTGGTCGATGCCCGCCACGGGATTGGCGGATTCTTCGAGCTCGGTGGCGGGAAGGGTTTCAGTATCGGTGGGTGATTTCATGGCGGATCCTCCGATTGCGACCGACAAATGCCGCGAGATCCGGAAAGGAGGCTTTCCCGTCCGGACCGGGTGTCGGTGGCTGGTTCAGTTCAAAGGTGCGTTTGCGGGTTGGTTTGAGTCGCGGGTGGCGATCCGGCGCGTTCACACGCCCGCCGTCGCGGCGAGTTCCTTCTTCACCCAGTCGTAGCCCTTTTCCTCGAGCTGCAGCGCGAGACCCTTGTCTCCGCTTTTCACAATCCGGCCGTCGTACATCACGTGCACGAAGTCGGGCACGATGTAATTCAGCAGGCGCTGGTAGTGCGTGATCAGGAGGACGCCGAGCGAAGGACCGCGGAGCTGGTTGACGCCGTCGGCCACGATGCGCAGCGCGTCGATGTCGAGACCCGAATCGGTTTCGTCCATCAGCGCGAACTTCGGCTCGAGCATGGCCATCTGCAGAATCTCGCAGCGCTTCTTTTCCCCGCCGGAAAAGCCCTCGTTCACGGCCCGGGCGGTGAACTTCCGGTCGATCTTGAGCAGATCCATCTTCGAATAGAGGCGCTTGTAGTAGCCGGTCGCGTCGAGTTCCTCCCCCTCGGCCATCCGCGCCTGCAGCGCCGCGCGGAGGAAGTTCGCGATGGAAACGCCGGGAATTTCGCTGGGGTATTGAAACGCCAGGAAAACGCCCGCCCGCGCGCGCTCGTCGGGCTCGATCTCCAGCACGGACTTGCCGTCCAGCAGCACGTCTCCGCTCGTGATCGTGTAGTCGGGGTGCCCCGCGATCGCCTTGGACAGCGTCGACTTGCCCGTGCCGTTCGGACCCATGATGGCATGGACTTCGCCGCTGTTGATCGTAAGCGAAAGTCCCTTGACGATTTCCTTTTCGCCGATGGCGACGTGGAGATTCTTGATTTCGAGCGAGGACATGGAGAGGTAAAGTTTTAGGCGGCTCCGACGTTTGCGCGGATCGGCATCGCCGCCGACTCGGTGCGCGGGATCGCGGCGGGCGCCGACGGTTTCACCGCTCCGCGGAAGATGATCTCGACGGAGGACGCGTCGTACCCCGGCGGAAGCACCGCCCGCACCTGATCGAGGAGCGACGGTGTGAGGTCCACGTCATAGGTTTCGCCGGACTTCTCGTCGTGAAAATGCGCGTGCGGTTTCAGATTCGGGCAATACCGCGTCGGCCCCCGTTCGAAATTCACCGCGCGGACCACCTCACACTGCACCAGCGCCTCGAGGCAGTTGTAGACTGTCGCGAGGGAGATGGTCGGCATCTCGGTCCGAACGCGGGCATACACTTCATCCGCCGTCGGGTGGTCGCGTTTCTGCAACAGGACGTTGTACACCACCTCGCGCTGTGGCGTGGAACGCAGGCCGCTGTTGGCAAGCTTCTGCGAGAGGACGTCGGTGTTGAGATCAGAACGCATGTGGCGCGAAGGATCGCCCAACAAATTGGAATGGTTCTAAGGCGCAAGTGAGAATTAGACCTATTCTAAAAGTTGGCCTACCACGGCATCCCTTACGCTACTTGGTCAGATACATGTTCGCTGTCGGCCAGCAAGTTACGACGACACCGCTGATTTATGGAATCTCTCGGACTTCAGCTGACTTTTGGCAAAACCGCGAACAGCGAGCTGCATGCGCGCCACTTCGCCGAATCCGGAAGGCCAAAACGCTTCGCGCAGCACCATCGAGCGCCGAGTCGCGTGGGGCCCCTCACTCCTCGGCCGGCGCCACCCGGTTCGTGTCGCGAGCTCAGGCTGGCAGTCGATGCGGCCTCCAGCCTCCTCCACCCGCAACCGAATCCGCACACGAGCGATGAGCGGCAGAGATCAACTTCATCTGCATCCGCTGCCTCGGAATCACAGCGCGCGCGGCCGTTTCGTGAAATCGGCGCCGCCTCCGTCTCGAGTCCGAAAAAGCACTTGCGTCGGAATACTGCGTGGGTCTTTGTGACCGTTCACTTGTTCGGGCTGTAGCGTAGCCTGGTAGCGCGCTTGCATGGGGTGCAAGAGGTCGTGAGTTCGAATCTCACCAGCCCGACCAGCGTTGCCGCGTGTCGGCAGTCGAAGCGGCAAACGTTCTGAGTCGGCGTCGAAAAATCACCTTTCGGATCCGTCTTGTCGTCGCTCGATTCGCGGGCAAACGCAAATTCTGCACAACACTGCGGCGCGTCGTCGACGGACGCGCGACGCCGCCGGTTCTAGGCGTTGTCATCGTCACTCCGGCAGATTCACGCGGTTTTCTCAGACGTGAATTTTAGGAGTTTTATTCTTGCAATGCGCTCACTTGCAGATTGATGCGCGCTGATCCGGTCCCGCCGCAGGCCCACTACGCGATAACCGCCACGTCTCTGCGGTAAAACCGCATTGCGGCGTAGGTTGGCCACCGTTCTAGTAGGGGGAATCCCTCAATGATTTCGTTGCCCACATTGCCACAGCGCACGTGGCTGGAGCGCGTATCCTTGGCCGTCGAGTGCCTGCTGATCGCATTCGCCGGTCTCACGATCGCGGGCTGGGCGTTTCGGATCGACCCTATTCTGCTGCCGCGCTTCCTCGGCCACACGCCGTTCAAGGCGAACGATGCGCTGGGTCTGGGTCTTCTCGCGATTGTGGTGATCGGCATCGAATTTGGGCACCGGCGTCTCGCGGTTCTCGCCCTCATTCCTGGCGCGATCGGAGGCGCAACGCTCGCCCAATTCGCCTTCGGGCTCGAGCTCCGGATCGACGAGTTCCTGGCGCATGATTACCTGACCCCCAATACGGGCCATCCGGGACGCATGTCCGCCGTGTCGGCCGTTTGCCTGCTGGTCGGAAGCATGCCTTTGCTCTGGCAGTTCGTGCGCCGCGCTCCGAGTTCGCGTCCGCTCGTCACCGCCGCCGCCGGTTCGCTCGTTGCATCAGCCGCCTTCTCGACGCTCGTCGGCTACGCCGCCGCCCTCCCCGCCGTTTCAAGTTGGGGTCTCGACGTGGCCACGTCGCCCGTCAGCGCCATCGGCCTGGTGCTGTTCGGACTCGCCCTCATCAGCCTGGCCTGGCGCGAAAGCTTGAAGGAAACCGGCGAGGCGCCGGCCTGGTCTCCCATGCCGGTCGTCGTCGGCTGCCTCACGCTGACCCTCGTCCTGTGGGTGGGACTCGCGCAACGGGAGAGCGCCTACATCGGCGCGAACACCGCGACGGCCATGGACCGCTTCGTCACCAACGTTCAGGCGGAGGTCGATCGCCAGGTTAATCAATTCGAGCGGATGGCCTCGTCTTCCGCCAACCTGAGCGACGCCACCAGCGTGCTCTGGGAGGCCGACGCCCGGGCGCAATGGGCCAACTCGGCCGACAAGGGCTGCCGAATGATCGAATATCTCGATCGGAGCGGCCGCACGGTCTGGGTCTTTCCGAAGGCCGGTAACGAAGGCGCCCCTGGCTTCGATCACAACTCCGTGAGCGAACGGCGCGACGCCCTGCTCCAGGCGCGGCAAACGCACATCCCCGTCATCTCCGCCACGACGCGGATCATCACCGCCAAGACCAGCGAACGCGGCTTCGTCATCTATGCGCCGATCCTTCACGATGGCGTGACCGTCGGCTACATCGCCGGCGAGTTCGCCTACCAACCGCTGTTCGAGAATATCGCGGCGCGCGAAAACACCACGGAGCAATACCAGATCGCCGCCTCGATCACGGGCGAGGCGATCTACCTCTCGGCCTACGGCGGCCCGAGGGTCAACCCCAAGCTGACCGGAACCCAGACGTACACGATCGCGGACCGCCGCGTTAAGGTGAGCTTCACGCCTCTGCCCGTCGCGATCACGCGCGACCATCGCTATCTCCCGGAACTCGCGCTCGCGGCCGGCTTCGGCATCACCGCCCTGTTTGGCATCAGCGTCCACCTTGCGCGGCGCGCCCGCGCCGGCCAGCGCGCCGCCGAGCTTTCGAACAAGCGCCTGTTTGCCGAAAACGAGGAGCGACGCCGCGTGGAGGCACGGCTGAAGATCTCGGACGAGCGGCTCCGACTCGCCCTCGATTCCACCCAAATCGGCATCTTCGAATGGAGCGTCGCGGCCGGACACGTCTATTACAGTCCCGGACTCTGGGCGATGCTCGGGTACGATCATGCCCGGATGCCGTCGACGACGGATTCCTGGCAGAGCCTCATTCATCCCGATGACCTTGCCGTTTACCGTCAGGGCATCGAATCGCAGCTCAACGGCTCCGTCTCGTTCATCGAACCGGAATACCGCGTGCGTGCCCGTACCGGCGAGTGGCGCTGGGTCTACACCCGGTCCAAGTCCGTCGCCAGCGGTGCCGACGGCCGGCCGATCCGGATCGTCGGCTCCGTCCAGGACATCACTGCCCGCCGCGACGCCGAACTCGCACTCCGCGCCAGCCAGGCCGAGGCGCGCAAGCTTTCGCTCGTCGCCGCCAAGACCGACAATCCCGTCCTGATCATGTCCGCCGACGGGCGAATCGAGTGGGCCAACCTGGCGTTCTGCCGCGTGATGGAATACCCGCTCGAGGAGGTCGTGGGCCGCAACCCGGCCGACTTCATGGTGGGGCCGGAAACCAGCGCCCGCGTCGTCGGCCGGATCCGCAGCGCGCTAACGCGGGCGGAGGGAATCAGCACCGACGTCGTCAACTACTCCCGTTCCGGACGGAAATTCCATCTGCACGTCGAAATCCAGCCGGTCCGCGACGCGCGGGGCGAACTGATGAATTTCATCGCCGTCGAGACGGACATCACCGCCCGCGTCGAAACCGAGCACCAGCTCCGCCGCGCCAAGACCGAAGCGGACGACGCCTCGCGCGCGAAGAGCGAGTTCCTCGCCTCGATGTCCCACGAAATCCGGACACCGATGAATGGCGTGATCGGGATGACCAGCCTGTTGATGGAAACGTCGATGACGCCGGAGCAGCGGGACTACGTGAACACGATCCGCACCTCCGGCGAGGCGCTGCTCACGATCATCAACGACATTCTCGATTTCTCGAAGATCGAGTCCGGCAAGCTCGAGCTCGAACGCGCCCCCTTCGACATCGCCGGCTGCCTCGAGGAGGCACTCGACCTCTTCGCGCTCCAGGCGGCGGCAAAGCGCCTGGAAATCGGCTATTACATGGCGCCCGACGTCCCCCCCTGGATCGTGGGCGACGTCACCCGGCTCCGCCAGGTTCTCGTCAATCTCGTCAACAATGCCGTCAAGTTCACGCCGAGCGGCAGCATCTCGGTCGAAGTGCGGTGTGCACCGGAGCAGCGCGGCCTCGGCAGCGCGCCTGAATTCGGCATTCAGGTCGTCGAGTTTACCGTTCGCGACACCGGCATCGGCATCCCGGCGGATCGTGTCGACCGGCTGTTCAAGGCATTCAGCCAGATCGACTCCTCGACCACGCGGAAATACGGCGGCACCGGACTCGGTTTGGCCATCTGCCAGCGACTGACCCAGCTCATGGGCGGCGACATTCGCGTCGAGAGTTCTCCCGGACAGGGTTCCGCGTTCATCTTCACCCTCCGCACGACCGCGGCAACTGAGTCCTCCGACCCCGGCTTGCCGGCCGTGCCCGCGGCGCTGCGTGAGGGCACGGTGCTTTGCATCGAGGACAATTTCGTCACGCAGGCGCGTCTCCGGACGATGTTCAAAAAAGTCGATGTCGACTGCATCATCATGCCGGACGCACGGTCGGCGCTCACCGCGGCGGCGTCGCTGCCGAAGCCTCCCGTGCTCATCGTCGTCGACGGCGGTGACGTCGAGGGGGCCATTTCGCTGGAGTCCCTCACCTCCGTCGTGTGCCCCCGGCTGGTCATGTTCCCCTTTGGACAAACTCCGCCCGAGGCACCCACCGAAGGACCGCCGCTGGCCAGCACGTCGAAGCCGCTGCGCACCGGCGCGTTCTTCCACGCGATTGCGAGCCTGTTCCAGCCGGCGTTGTCCGGGGCGTTTGCCGCCCCACAGCCGGCCGAACGGCCCATCGGCGACGAAATTCCGCTCGAAGTGCTCCTCGCCGAGGACAATCCCGTCAATCAGAAGGTCGCGCTGCGGTTCCTCGAACGGCTCGGTTATCGCGCCGACGCGGTGGCCAACGGGTTGGAAGCCGTGACCGCCGTCGAAAATCGGCGATACGATCTCGTCCTGATGGATCTCCAGATGCCCGAAATGGACGGGTTCGAGGCCACGCGCCAGATTCGCACCCGACTGTCAGCGGAGCGGCAGCCCAAGATCGTGGCGCTGACGGCCAACGCCATGCAGGGCGACCGCGACATGTGCCTCGCAGCCGGGATGGACGATTACATTTCGAAACCGGTGAAGATCCACGAAATCGCCGCCGCGATTCGGCGGCACTTCGCGAAATCGCAGGAATTCTCCGCCCCGCCCTCGCTCAACGGCTAAGCCTCGTGATTCGAGGCAGGCCCGGGCGGTTCAGACCACGCCAACGCCGATCGGACGGGCACCGCCGCGCGGGCCGGACCGCAACTCCGCCCCCACCCCGCCTGGGCGCGGACAGAACTCCGCGCTGCCGACCGCTACGATGCAAACTCAGCCGTAACGATTCAGTTGAACCACGAAGAGACACGAATAGGGCATGGCGGCCGCGAAGTTGCTGCATTGCGCACCGAACAATGGTTCGGGCCCCGCTTGCTGAAACTCGGCGTTCCCTCCGTATTGGTGTCGATTCGTGTCCATTCGTGGTTTCTACACTGCATGGTTCCGGCTAAGCCGCACTCGGATCGAGCAGCGAAGAATGCGCGGTGATCAGCGCGTCGATTTCGCGCGCGCATGCCGGATCGTCGGCGAGATTGGACTGCTCGAGCGGGTCTTTCTGAAGATCGAAAAAAAGCCATGGCAGCCATGAGCCCGTCGGTCCCGGGATGAGAATCAGTTTGCGCCCGGCGGTCCGGATTCCCCGCCAGACGCGGTCGCACTGCTGCGGCAGGGCGACGACGCTCGGCATCGAAATCGCCTGTGCCGTTGCCTCCGAAAACGTGGGGCTGCGTCCTTGGGCCCATGCGGTCGTCCAGCGCGGCAAGTCGAGCAGCGTCACGGGATTCTCGCGACGACCGCGCCAGTGCTCCCCGTCCCAGCTCGGCGGCGCCCGCACGAGCAGCGGCACGCGAATGCTCTCCTCGTGGGGCCAGCCCTTTCTGAACTTTCCGTGCGCGCCGTGCATGTCTCCATGCACGCTGGTGCAGACGATGATCGTGTCCTTCTCCGGCACCGTCGAAACGAGCCGCCCGATCGCACGATCCGTCGCCTCGATGTGCGCGTAGTACCCCGCCAGCTCGGATCGCGCCTTGGTCTCCACCTCGCCGCCGCGCGGCACATTGGCGGCGAGGGTGATCGCCGGCGGATCCCTCGGCGGCACTCCCCCCGCCGGCGCGCCGTACGGCGGATGCGGTGGTTCGAGGCTTACGACCGCAAACCACGGGCGCGGATCGCCGGTCCGCTGCGTGACCCATTCCGCCGCCCGGCCGCACACGACATCGCTCTGGTAGCCGCGGAATCTCGTCGGCTCCGGCAACCGCGTGCCTTGCAGCCAGGGGTCGTTCAGCAGGAATCCGCTTTCGAAACCTTCCCAGCAGGAGAATCCCCCGTGGTATTCCGGCGGCACGATCATCCGTGCGTGCGCTTCGCCCACGAGCGACGCGGCGGGATCGCGTGGCGCCAGGTGCCACTTTCCGAAAAACGCCGTCTCGTACCCGCACTCGCCCACCACCGTCGCGACCGTGCGCGCCCCGGCCGGCAGCGGATCGTAGTAATCCCGCACACCGTTGGTCGGGCAGGCAACTCCCGTCAGCAGCGCCGCGCGCGCGAAAGGTCCGAACGGATGCGGCGTCACGGCCTGCGCAAAATCCGCGCCCGCCTCCGCGAGCGCGTCGAGCCGGGGTGTTCGCGCGTTGGGATCGCCGGCATAGCCGCACGCCTGCGCGCGCCACTGCGTGGTCACGATCCAGAGGATGTTCGGGCGCCCTGCCATTTCGTCCACTGTGAGGGTCGCGGCACGCAAGCTCACGCCCATTCCGACGCACGTCCGATTTCTTCTCCCCCGGGACAATTCCGATAACGGCGATGCGCCCCACGTGCTTGGCATTCGCGGCATCTGCCGGCGGCCGCACCTGAAATCTGCGTCCCACGAGCACTTCCCAGTGGCATCGATTCGCCGGTCCATGTCACATTTCCTGTTACCTTTTGCCCGCTCCGACGTGGAGCATCCTTGTCTCATGCGCGCCTTCCGTTTTCTACCCGCGATTCTCGGCCTGGCCTTCGTCGGCGGCGTGCCGCTCGCGGGCGTCGCCGCGCCCGTGGCGCCGGACGCGGCATCCGGAGCCGGCATCCGTCCGGGGCCGTCCGCACCGTTCACCGTCCTCGCGCCCGGGGCCTTCGCCCATTACGTCGAGCACTTCAACACCACGGAGCCGGAGACGATCGTGAACGTGGTGCCAAATGCGCAGGCCTGGGACTGGATGGTCGCCAATATTCCGCTGTTCAGTTGCCCGGATCCCGGCGTGGAGGAGATGTACTACTTCCGCTGGTGGTCGTTTCGAAAGCACCTGATCCGCACACCGTCCGGCTATGCCTTCACCGAGTTTCTCCAGCGCCCGGATCCGATCAGCAGCGCGATCGGGCACCACGTGATGGAGGGCCGCTGGTTGCGCGACCCCGTGTACATCGATGACTACGCGCGCTACTGGCTCCGCGGCGGCCCGAATGGAACCCTGCATCCGAAGCTGCACAATTACAGCGACTGGCTCGCCTACGCCCTTTACGAGCGGTATCTGGTCCTTGACGACACCGGCTTCGTCACGGCGGAGCTCGACGACCTCATCCGCGATTATCGGCAGTGGGAGACGGAACGGCAGCTGCCGGGCGGGCTGTTCTGGCAGTACGATGTGCGCGACGCGATGGAGGAGTCGATTAGCGGGTCACGGTACCTCAAAAACATCCGGCCGCCGCTGAACAGCTATATGTACGGCAACGCGCGCGCGATTGCCGCGATCGCGCGCCTCGCGGGTCGCGAGGATGTCGCCCGCACCTACGATGCGAAGGCCGCCAAGCTCCGGGCCCTGGTCGAAAGCTCGTTGTGGGACCCGGCGGCGAAATTTTTCAAGGTCCGCCTCGAGGTGCCGGTCTCCGAGCAGTCCGCATACGAGAAGCTTGCGGCCCGGCGTCACCAGGTGGAACGCAGCGCGCAGGCCCGGCATGCCCCGCCGCCTCCGCCGCTCGCGCCGCCGCCCGGCCCCTACGACACCACGCTTTCCGACACGCGGGAGGAAATCGGCTTTACTCCCTGGTATTTCAACCTGCCGGAGCCGGGGCACGGTTACGAGGACGCCTGGCTCCAGTTCGACGACGACGCGGGCTTCCATGCCCCCTGGGGGATCACGACCGCCGAACGGCGCGCCCCCCGGTTCCGGAGCCACGGCACCGGCCATTGCGAGTGGGATGGCGCGGTCTGGCCGTTTGCGACGTCCCAGACCCTCACCGCCCTCGCAAACGTGCTCCACGATTATCCGCAGCGGGTGGTCGACGCGCACGACTGGTTCGACGCGTTTGTCACCTATTCCCGCTCGCAGCACCAGGACGGCAAACCCTACATCGGCGAGTATCTCGACGAAAAGACGGGCGACTGGATCAAGGTCCATCACCCCGAGCGGAGCCGGTACTATAATCACTCGACCTTCGCCGATCTCGTCATCAACGACCTGGTCGGACTCCGGCCGCGCGGGGACAACCTCGTCGCCGTGGCGCCGCTGTTGCCGGCGAACTCCTGGGACTGGTTCTGCGCGGACGGAATCTCCTACCACGGACATCTGCTGACGATCATCTGGGATCGCACCGGAGATCACTTCCATCGTGGTGCCGGCCTGACCGTGCTCGCGGACGGGAAGCCGATCGCGCACGGCGCGACGCTTGCGCCGGTCACCGGGCCGCTCCCGGCATCGCCTCGCTCCCCGCTCCAGCCCTGAGCCGATCGGGCGCCGACTTCGCCGCGCATTCTTTTTTGCCGCAAATTCGGACTCGTGTCCGCGCCATCCTTCGCCTCACTTCTCCGTCGCCCCCGCCCGCCTTCCCTACCCTCCCGTTGTAACTGCAGTTCCCCATCCGCCGCGAACCGGTTTGTCACGTCTGGCGTGACAGACGCGCCGGCCGAAACCCGATCCCCTTTCCCCTCAATTATGCTCCCCCGCTACCTGTCCCCCCTGCTCACGCTCGCTGTCCTCGTGTCGGCTCGGGCGGCTTCCCCGGCCCCGGAACCAGGATTGCTGTTCTACCTGTCGGCCGACCATGGCACGACCGCGGATTATTCCGCCGCGGGCACCCCGAAACCGACATACCAATACGAGGTCACGCCCATTGCCGATGGTGCCCGCAACGGCGCGCTCCAGTGCGGCAACTACCAGCTCCTCGCCTATCGCGCGCCCGGCAACATCTACGCCCAGCGCGGCACGCTCTCGTTCTTCTGGCGATCGCGCTATCCCGTCGGCCCGACCGCCTTCCCCGTCTTCCGGGTCGGCTACGGCGACCACTCCAGCTGGGACATGGTGTTTCTGCGCGTCGACTACAACGGCCACGGCTTCGACGCCTTCGTCACCGACGCCAATCTTTCGCGCACCCGCGTTTCCGTTCCACTCGACCCGTTCCCCGCCCCCAAGGCGTGGACGCACCTCGCGGTCGCATGGGACGAGACTCGCGGGCTGCGCTTCTATATCAACGGCCGCCTCGCGGCGCACGTGGACACGAAGGCGCGCTACGACCTCGCACTCGACCAGTTCGGCCCGCACTCGCGCATCATCAGCCCGCACCAGGTCCAGAGTGACTACAACTACGTCCGCGGCGGCGACATCGACGAGGTTCGGATCTACGATCACATGCTCGACGATGACCAGATCGCCGCGCTCGCGCACGCCTCCGCCGACGCCTCGGCTTCGGTCACCGGCTCCTCGTTCTATCCGCGCTCGCTTGCCACGCCGGCCGTGAACGACGAATGGGCGTTTCGCTACGGCTGGAACCGCGCCATGCCGCCGGAGCTGCCGGCCGGCCCGGGCGTCGCCGTCCGCAAGGTCGAGATCCACCAGGCCTATGATCTGAAGCGCTGGTGGTGGAAGGCGAACGACGGAATTGTCGAGACGACCTGGCCCGGCGTCTACAACCGTTCACGTCTCCCCGGCCGCAACGACTACTTCCAGCTCCCCGATTGGGACTGCTACGTCCAGTCCGGCAAGGCGGTCACGTTCAAGCTGCCGAAGGAACCGGTCAACCACATCGAAATCACCGGCGCCGCCTGGGGAAAAATGGAGCTTCTTCCCTCCGGTACCGATCTGGAACACGCCTACCTCGCCCAGGGCGAGTCCGTGCTGTTCGACCGTCCCGAGGGCCAGGAAAAGACGGTCAACACGGTCACCACCCCGCTTGCCGGTCGCGAAATCCGCTTCACCAACGTCGAGCAGGAACAGCCGATCGCCGAGCTCGGCGCGTACGACGTGACCTCCGGCGCCGAGCCCGCCGGCAGCCACAAGCTCGCGTTCAAACTCGTGCCACACGGTAGCGTCGGGCAGAACGGCATGGACGCGTCGCTCCGCCCGCTCGAAACCTACATCGCCGGCCGCTACGCCCCCGATGAACGGGGTGCGATGCTCGCCGTTCCGGCAGACTCCGCCAGCATGACCGCGACGCCCTCCGCCGAGGCAAGGGGCCTCCCGCTCGTGCACGTCCTCGTGCCGGATTCCTGGGACAACCTTAGCGACGGCCTCGACGGCGTCGCCATCGACCTCCCGGCCCTGAACGTCGCGCCCACCCGGGACGGTCTCGTCGCACTCAACATTCAGGTGAAGGATCCGCTCTGGCCCGCCCGCAACCTGCTCGACTTCACCTTCAGCGTGAGACCCGGCGAAGCGCGGACGCTCTGGCTCGACACCCGCGACCGCCTGCTGCCCGCCGGCAAGCCGCTCTGGATTTCAGTCGCGTCCTCCAGCCCGGACTTCAACGCGGACAGCCTCGCGGGCGCCACGCTCCGACTCGTGTTCAAGCCCCACGACGCCGCCAGGGCGGAGCACATCGTCGACCGCTTCACCGAGGTGAAGGACGTGTATGCGATGATGACCGAGGAGCATCCGCACGATGTCCGGCTCGCCATGTGGAACCGTTTCAAGGGCGACCTCGACGATCTGCTTCGGGTCGACCCGACGAACAAGCTGGGGCTCGAGTACCGTGCCTTCGGCGTTCCCGGCGCGCCGCGCCCGGCGTTCCACCAACCCGAGCCTCCGCCCGGAGTTCCCCTTTGGGCGTTCCGCCAGGTGACCCTCCTCGGACAGGTGAAGCACTTCGTGAACTGGTACATCGACCATCGCCAGGTCGGGTACGGTGATTTCGGCGGCGGCATCTCCGACGACGTCGATCTCCTCAACACCTGGCCCGGCGTCGCCCTCATGGGCTGCGATCCCGACAAGCTCGCGAAATCCGACGCCGCCCTGCTCGACGCCGCCTTCAAGAATGGGATGTTCACGAACGGGCTTCCCACCATCCAGGCCGACGAACTCCACAGCTACGAGGAGGGAATCAACTGCCTCGGACAAAACCTGATCCTGAACTTCGGCAGCCCGAAGGTGATCGAGCGCGCAATGGGCACCGCCCGCGGCGTCTATTCGATCACCGGCATCAACGCAGCCGGCCACCGGCATATCCGCACCTCCTACTACAGCGGTAGCAAGCAGGCGACTGAGGACCCCTGGGGCTTCGCCAAGCCCTATTCCTATCTCGTCCTGCAGGTCCCGCAGTTGCTGGTGAACTATAATGGCAATCCCTGGACCAAGAAATACCTCCTCGAACTGGCCGACGGTCTGCTCGCCCACCACCATCCCAACGCCAAGGGTCACGGGGCCGCCGTGCCCGCGATCCACTTCAGCGACGACCGCGAGGAGGACGTCGGCCGCGGCTACTTCCCCTGGCACGTGTTCTGGGCAGCCTACAAGTTCACCGGCGACCACCGCTATCTCACGCCGATCCTCGACGGCGGCATGACGTCCCTGGCGAACGTCAACGCCGACGTCCTGGACGAACTCAACCTGCGGAGGGACTGGGGAGCCCGCCTCGAACGCGGCGAACGCGCCGTAACCATCGAGGGCCGTCGTCCCGCTGGTCGGACCAAGGAGCGCACTTCCGGATACCGGGCCTCGAACAGCGATCAATTCGAATGGCAGCTCACCGGGGACAAAACGTACCTGGAGAAGCTCTATGCCGACCAGATCGAAACCTGCGCCCTCCTCGACTATATCAACACGAAGGGCAGCCTCTGGATCGATCGCGTCGGCGTGCCGTACGCCGAGCTCCAGCGTGCCCGGCTCGGCGGGGTCGCCCTCGTGCGCAATGCCCTGTTCCCGGGCCATGTCGTGAGCTGGCGGTTTGCGGCGCCGGCGAACGACCAGAGCGTGGCCATCCTCGTCCCCGATGCGACGCCGACAGCCATCAAGGTGATCGCCTACAACCTCGATCAAACGCCGGTTCACGCGACCATGACCGGGTGGAATATCGAGCCGGGCGTCTGGGAAATCACGCAGGGCGTCGACAGCCGTGGAACGGACAACGCAGACTCGGATATCTCGACGTGGACCGCCCCGTTCGAGCAGAGCAAATCGATCGAGCTCACGCTCCCGCCGCGGACGACGACGATTCTCACGCTGAAGCTGAAGACGCCGGGGACGCCGTACTGGCAGCGGCCTGACATCGGGATCGACCCACAGGATGTCGTCGTGCGCGAGAACACGGTCCACGTCCGTGTCCACAGCCTCGGCTCCGTGCCGGCTCCGGCCACCTCGCTCGCGGTGCTCGACGCCAACGGCCACGTGATCGCGTCCGCCAAGGTGCCCGCCATCGATGCACCGTTGGATCTGGAGCCGAAGACCACGGAGGTCACCCTCGAGGTGCCGGCCGGTGCGTCCCTGCAGGGTGCGAGCGTCGAGTTGGATTCCGACCACCAGCTCGACGAGATCACCACGATGAACAACGTCGTGAAGCTGTAGTTCCCAGAGTCAGTACGGGACTTCAGCCACGAATCGCCGTCTTCCCAGGGCGCCTCTCACGAGGCGCCCTTTTTGTTAGCCGCATTCCGTCATGTATCTCGCCGCCTCCGAACCTCCGACCCTCTTGCCCTCGGATCCTCTGGACCTCTGCAATCCGCATTTCACGTAGGCCGTCCGCTTGCGGACGCCATTATTCACCGCACGCCGTCGCGGCTAATGGCGCGAGCAAGCTCGCGGCCTACGTCGTCATCGCGGACCAATCGAGCGCGAGCGCACTCGCGGCATACGGGACCTCCGGCCTTCGGGACCTCCGGCCTACGGGACCTCCGGCCTACGGGACTTCCGGTCCTCTGGTGCTCCGGCCCTCCAGTCCTCTTCCTATCGTTCACCCGCCCGCTGCAGCTTGTCATCCGGGATCGCTTCGCGGTGAAACCGCACTTCGCGAATCCTGCCCTTGAACCAGTACACGAGGTTCTGCCGTACACCGATCGAGATCTGACCATCGCCCAGCGCATCGAAATCGCGCGCACCATCGAGCTGCTTCTTTCCATTCACGAAATTCGCGAGCCGCTTGCCGTCATACCGCAGCGCCACCCAGTACCACCGACCGACCGGGTGGACCTGCTTCGGATCGATCAGCGTCAGCCCGTGATCCTTCGGATCGCTCGCCGTCCGCTCGAAGCCGTCCAGCCACCACCCGCCTTCATGGTTCGTCCGGATCTCGATCAGGATCCGACGCCCGGTCGTGTCCTGCACGTGGAAGAATCGCTGCGCCTGCGGGCCATCCGGTGCCGGCGACATCAGCACCTCGATCGTGAACGCCTTCCCACCCGCGGTCGGGATCGATGGAACGAAGATCCCGTCGTGTGCACCGTCGAACGCGATCGCCTTGCCCCCCTTCACCCCGACCACGCTCGGCGAACCGACCACCCGGACCGGATGGCCGCCGATTTCCTTCAAGTTGTCGAGATGCCAGATCTCATCCGCGAACGCGCGGGGCGCCGTCGCCAGCAGGGTTGCCGCCGCCAGGAGCATCGCCGCCGCGAGTGCGATCCCGCGCCGCGCTGCGCCGCACGAGCGGCCCCTGGTCGAAACCGCCCCCCTGTCGTCAAAAGTGGAGTGGCCGGCTCGATCGGCGTGGCGCGGATTTCCGGCGTGGACTTCGGTTTCAGGCACGTGGGGAGTTTGCATGGGAAAGGGGTTCGCAGGGGTGAATCCGGACTGACGAATGAAAACCATCAAAGGTTATCATGCAGCGGAAACCCGCCAGTTGACACAACGCGCTATTGCGTAGGGTTCGCAACCGGTCTCGTCATATCCTGTGCCTTTCCCGCCCGACCCATGCCGCCCCTCCGCGCTCGGATCCCGCCTCCGCGGCGCGGTCACGCCCTCTTGTCCGGGAGGCCTCACGTGCGTGGCGTAATCCCCGCCCCGGCGTGGCGTTCGCCTCCCGACGACTCCACCCGCTGGTGGCAGTGGCCGACTGTGCTCTCCCTCGACGCTCCGGCCGTCACCTGTCTGTGGCAGTGGCTGTTCGCCGCGATTGCGGGTGTGCGGATCGGCTGGCCGGAGTACACGGTCGTGGCCGTCTCCGTCTGGCTCGCCTATGTCGGCGACCGGTGGTTCGAGGGCTGGCGTCTCGATCCCGGATCGATCCGGACCGCCCGGCACCGGTTCTACCACCAGTGGCGGTGGCCGATCGCCGCCATCTCCGCGGTCGTTTTCGCCGCTGACGTCATGATCGCCTTCCTTCGATTATCCCACCGCGAATTCCTGGCCGGCGCAATCCTGCTGGGACCGACGCTGCTTTACGTGCTCTCGCACCAGTTGATTCATCGCGATCGGCGGTGGCGGGCCCCGAAGGAACTCTGCATCGCCGTCCTGCTCGCCGGTGGCGCCTCCGTGTTCGTGCTCGCCTCCCCCGGTGTCTCGCTCCGGGTGTTGTGGGCCCCGATCGCGCTGTTTGCTGCGCTCTGTTTTTCGAATGTCGCCCTCATCGCGGGATGGGAACTCGACGTGGACACCATCCACGGCCAGGAGTCGCTCGCCCGCCGGTTTCAGGCGGGTCGCCTCGTCAGCCGGATTCTGCCCCTGGTCCTGGTCGCGTGCGCCGCCGCCTTGGCTTCCCACCTCCCCGGCTACGGCCGCGTCGCCGCCCACTGTGCCGCCGCGAGCGCGCTCCTGCTCGTGCTTGTCGACCGCTTCGAATCGCGGATCGGCCGTCAGCTCGCCCGCGTGCTGGCGGACGTGGTCCTGCTGACCCCGCTGCTCCCGTTGCTCCGCGGCCTCGCCTCGTGATGCCCGTACCATCCCAACGCTCCGCGCCCCCGCGTTCGGGTTTTGACCGGCTCGCGCGCATCTATCGCGGCCTCGAGTTCCTGGCGTTTGGCGGCGATCTCGAACGGACGCGGTTCTGCCTCCTCGACCGGCTCCGGGATTCGCAACGAGTCCTGATTCTCGGCGAGGGCGATGGCCGATGTCTCGCGCGACTCGCCACGCTCGCGCCAAATGCGCGCCTCCATTGCGTCGACTCGAGTCCCGCGATGCTCGCCGCCGCCGAGGCGCGGCTGCCCGCCGCCGCCCGCGACCGGGTCACGTTCGTTTGCGCGGACGTCGCCGAGGTCGTGCTCCCCGCGGGCCATTTCGACGCCGTGACGACGTTCTTCTTTCTCGACTGCTTCACCGACGTCCAGGTCGAAGCCATCGTCGGCCGGATTGCCCGCGCGCTCACGCCGGACGCCATGTGGCTGTTTTCGGATTTCGTCCTGCCGCCGCGCGGCTGGCGCCGGCTGCGGGCCCGACTCTACGTCTCGGGTCTGTATCTTTACTTCCGTTGGCAGACGGGACTTCAGGCCCGGGCGCTGCCCGATTCGGAAGCGGCGATCGAGCGCGCCGGTTTCCAGCGCCGCGACGTGCGCGAGTTTCAGCACGGTCTCCTCCGCGCCTCCATGTACCACCGGATCGATGATCGGGGTCGCCGGACCCCGCCTAGTTTCGCGGTTCCGATGTAATGCGGGGTCGCCGACCCCGCCTAATTCGGCGGTTCGATGTAGGGCGAGGTCGCCCGCCCCCCCTGCTGAATCGGTAGGGCGTGGCCTGTTCCGTTCCGCGCCGGTTTGCTCGCCCTAATTCAGACGGCGAAGGGCCCCTCCTCCGCCCAAACGCTACGGCGGGCACGCTCGCCGCCCTACCTGCCGCCCGCCTTCGCGGCGCGGCGCGCGCCGCTATTGCAGGTTCAGCGGCAGCGATTTCACGCGCGACACGACCGCATCGAGAATCGCGCCGGTGCCCTCGCTGCGAATGTCGTCCCCGGGCTTGATGACTTCGAAGGGCGTGAAATCTTTCACGACGGCGCAGTAGTCACTGTTGACCATCAGCCCGAGGAACTCCCCGGTCTTGCTGAACACCAGGTCGCCCCGCTTCGGGGAGAAGTCGCCAAAGATCCGTTTGAACAGCCGATTGTCCACGCGCACGAACCCGGGCTCGGCCGGGTCCAGCTTGAATCCCACCTCGCCGTAGCCCCGGCCGCTCCCGTCGATCAACACCGCGTCGGGAAATTTGTACGGATCCGCGGCCAGCGGATACACCTTGGCGCCGAGCGACGTCGCTTCCGCCATCGTCAGCGGCAGGACCACGATCCGGGGATCGTGGGCCAGGAAATCCATCGCCGTCGGCGCGATCCTCGCCGCGCCCTTCCGGCGCAGGCCGATCGTGAACTTCTCCCAATCGGCGCCGTTCTCGCCGAGCGAAAACGGCGTGTCGGCAATGTGCAGCAGCGCGTACACCTGCCGCCCATCCGTCACGAGCACCGTGTCGGCGTCCTTCAGCCGGTTCACCTCGCCGAAAAAGCCCTTTCGCTGCACCGCGAAGTTCGCGGTCACCCGGTTGGTTTCGAAGTCATTGAACAGCACGTTCGCGTTGATCGGGCGATTTTCCCGGATCTCCTTCGTGAGTTCTCCCGACGTCTTCGCCAGCTGCCCGAAGCCCTGCGCCAGTTTCGCGTTCGCGTCCTGGACCTTGATTCGCTCGGTCCGCTCCGCCTGGACCTGCGTCTTCAGGGAGTTGGCCGTATCCTGGAGATTCTTCTTCTCCTGCTCGGCCACGATCACGGCCATCGTGAGCCCCTCGATCTGCTTGTGCGAGTCGGCCTGGGCCTTCTCCAACGTCGCGAGCGCGGCTTTCTGGCGGTCGGCCTCCGCCTGCTTGTCGGCCAGGGCCCGCTGGAGCTGCGCCAGTTGCTCCTTCGTGATCGTCGCCTCGTGCGTCGCGCTCGCCACCTGCTGCTGGAGGGCCTGCGCGTTCTTCTGGGTCGTCGCCAGCGCCGACGTCGCGGCGTCCTTTTCCTGCGCCAGCCGGGTCCGCTCCGCCTGCAACTGGGTCAGGCTTTGCTGGCGGAGGTCGAGCGCCTGGTTGGCCGCGGAAAGTTTCTGCGCCAGCTCGTCGCGCTGCGATTGCTCGTCCGCCAGCGACTGCCGCATCACGGCCACGAGGTCCTGGTCCTTCGTGACGGCGTTCGCGCCCATTTCCGGAACCGGCGGCAGCGTCGGCCGCGGCGGCTCCGCCTTTTCCCACCGGGTGAGCGCGAGCAGATTCAGCAACAGGAAGTCGCAGAGAATCAGCAGCAGCGTCTTGTTCATAGCGCGGCGGAACTCTGCCCGGACGAAAGCGACGGTTCGCTCGGCTCCCGCACCGGCGTCGCGGCGATCTGGCCCTCGAGGATCAACTGGCGCTTGTACGCCCGGACATGCCGGATCTTCACCAGGGCGACGCAGGTGATCCCGAACATGTTCGAAGAGTAGGCGGCGAGCAGGTTCGGCTCGATGATCCGCAGGACCTGCAGCACCAGCGCGGTCGCCGTGCCGAAAATCCCGACGTAGAGTCCGCCGTCGAACAGGTTTTCCTCGTTTTCCATCAGGCGCAGCTTGATCAGCGGCGAAAGCGGTTGCCGCGCGATGTCGCGGATCTTCAGCAGGCAGGCGAAATACATTGCGATCTGCAGGGCGGCGAAGACGCCGATCGTGATGAGATTGCTTTCGTCCATGGGAGATTGACCAGGTTGGGATTGCGGAGAGATCGGGGAATTCGAGATGGCGAGCACGGTCCGCCCGAACTGAAACTCGGAGGCGGGCGCGGCGCGGAGCAGGAAGGGTTCGGAAACGACGACCAGCAGCACCGCAAACAGGAAAGCGAGCAGCCCCGACCTCATGTGGCCCATCCGGACCGCCACGCCGGGGACGTTGCCGGGGGCAATCAGCCAGCGGTCGAGTCCGCGCAGGACCAGCCACACGCCGATGAGATAGCCGAGGTACTTCAGGGCCAGGACAAGCTGCGGATGCGTCAGCGCCAGTTCGGTCGCCACGCCGATGCTGGCGCCGGTCGTCCGGTTCACCGGCACCTGATGCAGCAGCAGGAGCTTCACGGCCCCCTGCCCGTACCCGAGCGCGAGCGTCAGGTCCTGCAACCCGGCACTCCCGTATTGGATGAGGTACGACGCGACCCGATCGGACGAATCCGAGAACAGCGCCGCCGCGTAGATCAGCGGCAGTTGCGCCGGCGCCACCCGCGCGAGATGCGCATACTCGCCGACGGTCTTCACGCTGTCGGTGCGCCGGAGCAGTTCCGCCATCTGCGTCCAGTCGAGCCGGCGGCCGAGCGCCAGCAGATCCATGAAGAACGGCTCGAGGTCACCGAGGTCGTTCTTGGCCAGCGCCGTGTCCGCCATTCCACGCAGTTCACGCTGGAGCGAGGGCGACAGGTGTTCGCCCTGGTAAAGCAAACCCGCGAGCAGGATCAGCGCGTCCAGCGGCTGTCCGCCCGGGCGGTTCGCGGGGACGAACCGTCCCGTCGCGCCGAGGTCACGGAGCTTCAGCAGGTCCTGCACGCCTTCGGAACCGGACTTCGCCAGGTACGCCCGCAGCGCGTCGCGCGCCTTCGCCGGGATGAAAAACGTCAGCACCGGCGTGCTGGCGTCGTGGCCCGACTTCGCCCGCAGGTTGAACAGCGGATCGAGAAAAGGATCCCAGCCGCCCCAGGCCACGAGCGCCGGCTCGCGCTGCTCGAACTCCCGCAGCGCGTCGGCGAGCGCCGGCACCCGCGGGTCCCGGGTGTCGCGGGCCGCCGCCAACACCAGCGACGCCGGTCCAATCTTCTCCAGGTCCACCAGGTCGCGGCCGTACGCCCCGAGGGTCGGCGTGTCGCGACCCGCCGCCCGCAGCAACGCGGGACTTACGGAAGTCAGGTTCACGGGCAGCAGCCAGGCACCGATCGCCACCACGAGGCCAAGCAACACCACCACGGGAGCGGTGAAAGCCGTGCGCGGGCCGGTCTGCTGAGCGGGTTCGCTCATCGAGTGAAGTATTGGTTTGCCCGCGGGAATTCGCGAACCCACGCTGGCGGTTTCACCGACCGATGCCCCTTCGAATTGTTCACTACAACGAGCCGGTTTTGCACCGAAAGGGTGTAAAAATTGAGAAATTCGAACCGGCCCTGACGCGGCTCGCCGCGGAGATGCTGGACGCGATGCATGAGGCCGGCGGCATCGGCCTCGCCGCGCAGCAGATCGGCCAGGCCATCCAGCTTTGCGTGGTGGACTTGCGCGACGCGGAGGCGGACTTCACCTGGCAGCTCGACGGCGCGCGGCCTCCGCTCGATCTCTTCATGCCGATGACAATCGTAAACCCGCATGTGTCCGTCGCCCCTGACGCCACGACCGTGGTTTACGAGGAGGGCTGCCTCTCGTTCCCGCAGATCCGCGGCGACGTCAAACGGCCGGACCGGATCACCGTGAAGTTCCAGGATCAGCACGGCGTCCCGCACGTGCTCGAATGCGATGGCCTGTTCGCCCGCTGCATCCTGCACGAGGTCGATCACCTCAACGGAGTTCTCTTCATCGATCGCATGGACAAGAAGGTCCGCACGTCCCTCGAGGACGCGATCAAGGCGCTGGCGAAGGAAACGAAGGAGGCGGGCCGGCCGACGAAGAAACCCGCCTGACGGAAATCCGGGCGCCCATCGGTTCATTTTCCATGAGTTCGAAAGCCGACGGCATGAACTATGCCCCCCAGGGCAAGCCCAACCCCGTGGTGAAGGCCGGCGAGTTCGCGTTCGCCGCCACGCATCTCGAACACGGTCACATCTATGGCCAGTGCAACGGTCTCATCGAGGCCGGGGCCGAGCTGAAGTGGGTCTACGATCCCGACCCGGCCAAGATCGAGGCCTTCCGCGCGAAGTTTCCGCACGCCCGGGTGGCGCGATCATTCGAGGAGGTGCTGGATGATCCGCAGGTGCGCCTTGTCGCCGCCGCCGCCGTGCCCAGTGACCGCGCCGCCATCGGCATCCGCGTCATGGGCGCGGGCAAGGACTACTTCACGGACAAGACACCATTCACCACGCTCGCGCAGCTCGACGACGCCAAGGCCGCCGTGGCGCGCACCGGCCGCAAGTACATGGTGTACTACTCCGAGCGGCTGCACGTTGAATCGGCGATGTATGCGACGGACCTCGTCGCCGCCGGGGCCGTCGGCCGCGTCGTCCAGGTGATCGGCCTCGGGCCTCACCGGCTGAACAAGCCGAGCCGGCCGGCCTGGTTCTTCGAGCGCGCGCGTTACGGCGGCATTCTCTGCGACATCGGCAGCCACCAGTTCGAACAGTTTCTCACCTACACGGGGGCGACCGACGCCTCGATCATGCAGGCGGCCGTCGGCAATTTCGCGAATCCCGACCAGCCGGAATTCGAGGACTTCGGCGAGGCCTCGCTGCTCGGTGACAACGGCGCGTCGAATTACGTTCGCGTCGACTGGTTCACCCCCGCCGGGCTCCGCACCTGGGGTGACGGTCGCACGGTGATTCTCGGCACCAAGGGCTACATCGAACTCCGTAAGTACGTGGATGTCGGCCGCGATGCCGCCGGCGACAATGTGTACCTCGTCGACGACCAGGGTGAGCGCCACGTCAACGTCGCAGGCCAGGTCGGCTTCCGTTATTTCGGCCAGTTGATCCTCGATTGCCTGAACCGGACGGAAAACGCGATGACCCAGGCGCACGCCTTCAAGGCCGCCGAGCTCTGCCTGCGCGCCCAGCTCGCCGCCCGCCGAATCACCACCGGCTCCCCGGTCCGTCCCTGAGCCTCGTCGTGCCTGCCACGAAGCGGCGAAGGGACTCGCCGCCCTACCAGGACCGATTCGAACATTTTGGTGGGGCGCTGCAACCGACGTAACAAACGCCGAGGCGTGGAATTCGGTCAGCGGTGGGCGCGGTGCTGTGCCCGCCGTGGCCGCGTGCGAACGCCGGGACCCTGCCGCGCGGGAACACGCGATCGCCACGCCTCGCGCGGTGAGGTCACCGCGCCCACAAACAAGCCGCGCCAGGTGGAACGCGATGTCCCGATCGCGTTGCTTGAGCCTAGCCCTGTAGGCGCCGGTGACCCTACCGCGCGGGAAGATGCGAACATTGCGCCCCGCGGGGTGAGGTCACCCCGCCTGCAAGAATACATCACTCTCCGCTCTTTGCTTCGGTCGCGGCGGAGCCGCGCCAGGTTCATCCGTGGTTCTTCACGGTGTCCTTCCGCCTTATCGTTTCGGCTTTTCAGCGGGTCGGATTTTCAGCATTCCCCGTCGTGTGAGCATCTCCACGCGACACGGCGACGATGGTTCGACCGGCCTGCTTTTCGGCCAGCGCGTGCCGAAGGATCATCCGCAGGTCGAGGCTGTCGGCGCGTGCGACGAACTCAACGTGGCGCTCGGCGCGGTGAAGCCCCATCTGGGCCGCTCGCCCCGCGACGACGAGATTCGCGCGCTGATTCTCGCGACCCAGAAAAACCTCGTCGCATTGATGGGCGAAGTCGCGTGCGCCGAGGACGACCGCGAACGCTACGCCGCTTCGAAATTCGAGAAACTCGCGCCCGCCGATGTCGCCCGTCTCGACGAGGCAGTCGCCGGACTGGAGGCGCGCGGACTGAAATTTCATGGCTGGGCCACGCCCGGCGCAACCGCCCTCGCCTCCGCGATGGAACTGGCCCGCACTGCCGCCCGGCGCACGGAGCGACGGCTCGTCGCGCTCCCCGCGCATGGCCGCAGTGTCCGTCCCGAACTCCTTCAATTTCTGAACCGGCTCTCCGACGTGCTCTGGCTCCTCGCCCGCGAAGCCGAGGGGCGGGAGTAGCGATTGGCTGCCGGCGTGCATCGCACCCGGCAATTCACCATCGCATCCGCAACCCGGTGCGAGTGAGCCGATCCGCCCAACTACAAATTACCAAATACGAACTACGGACTCCCCACGCACCCGTGCTTGTCACGCCGCGATTTCCACTCACAGTAACCGCCATATGCCTCTCGCGCTCGTCCTCATCGTTCTCGCGGCTGCCTGGCGCGTTCTCGCTGTCTTCGCCCCCGCGCTCTCCAACTTCGCCCCGCTCATGGCGCTCACGTTCTGCGGCGCCGTCTACTTTCGTGACCGGCGGATGTGGTTCGTGCCGCTGCTGGCGCTGACGTTTTCCGACTTCTTCCTCAACGCCTACTACGCCGCCGCCACGCACACGACCTGGAGCTGGTCCAGCGAGCTGGTCCGACTGGCGTGTTTCGCCGCCGCGATCCCGGTCGGCCGCTGGGTCGCCTCGCGCAAGAACTGGGTGACGCTGTTTGCCGGCGCCCTCGGTGGCTCGATCCTCTTCTACCTCGCGACCAACACGGATGCCTGGTTCATGGATCCCGTGTACGCCAAGACCGCCGCGGGCTGGTGGCAGGCGATGACGATCGGCCATCCCGAGTACCTTCCGACGCTTTTCTTCTTCCGCAACACGCTGGTCAGCGACCTCCTCTTCACCGCGGCGTTCGCCGTCGCGATGGAGGTTTCCGCGCTCCGCGCCCATCGCCCCAGCCTCCTGAAGCCACACGCCACCGCCTGACGGGCGACCGCCTCACCCGCTGGCCGATCCCGAGCCCGATCATCCGATCGGGCTCTTTTCTTTGGCGCTGACCACGCGCCTCCGCCTCCACCGCATGGATTGCGCAGGCGCTTGATGTCGGGCGGGGTCGCCTGACCCCGCCTACCCAGTTTGATCAGATCGGGCATAATGGCGGGGTCAGCAACCCCGCCCTACATCGAA
>DASZYH010000047.1:0-1936 GCA_035545515.1 Opitutaceae bacterium | reverse complement strand
AGGAGGACATGGCGCAGCGGCCGCTCGGCGCCGTTTCCCAATTCAACATATTGATCAAGAAGCTGACGATTCGGTGGACTCCACAACTCGAGATGCAGCGCGAATGGCAGCGGCCGCGGAAACGCACGACCAAGTTCCGTCAACACCCGCGAGCACACCTCCGCAGAGTGCGTCAGGAGGAAATTTCTCGCCCCAAGTTCGAACGCCAACCTCACATCCGAAACGAGCCTCGCCGGCGAGCGCAGAGACATGACGGGCCGGCCGCTGTGTATGCGGAACGCACTCCGTGATCCGCCACAATAACCGCAATCACGCTGGCAGCCACGTCCCGCGGCAAGCGGGATTCCCAGCCGGTGGTCGACGAGGCGCAAATAGGCCGGCCAGTCGTCCAGGAATCTCAGGTCACCGAATTCCAGCCCGTCCAGGAACTCGCCGCCAGCCCACCACGCCGTCTCCGGCGCGGCGATGGCCCCATCCTTTCGGTGGAACAGGTTCGGAATGGAAGAAGACGGCAAGCCAGCACAGATACGCTCGAGCGGAATCTCCGCGTCGCCGCGAATCACCCCCGACAGAAATGGAATACTTTCCAACAACTCCGTTGCGAAACACCCGGCGGTGATCCCCCCCGCCCAAATCGGCAAACCCGGTCGAAACTCGTCAACGATGGCTCCGACGCCCAACACCTGATTCAGGGTTTCTTTCCAGTGGAGCACCAATCCGACATTGCGCGGTTCGTACTGTTCGAGCACACCTCGGATTCGCCGTGAAATCGGGTCACAAGACGGCAGACAGAGGTTGACGATTCGCGACTGGTAGCCGCGTTGTCGAAGCCAGTCGCAGATCGCGAATGTGCCGACCGGGACATAATAGAACTCCGGGTTCGGCGGATTGAATATCAGGAGGTCAAGGGGCACGCGCATCGGCCGGCGCGGTTGCCGGCTCAAGGACCAGAGGACAATCGCGGACAGCACGGGTGCGGGCCACCGATCTCGTCGGTCAAATTGTAGACATCCGCTCGGCAGCCGCCGTCGCAGACCGCAACCTCACCGCAGGCGGCGCATCCCGGAATCTCATCCACTCGATGCGTGCGGAGCGCCCTTAGCCCCTCGATCACGGGAGAATGCTGCAGGATTTCCGCGATGCTCGTGGCATGGATATTGCCGGTCACTGCATCGAGTAGCGCATTGCAGGGAATAACATCACCGTTCGCCTTGATCGCGAAGAAATTGTACCCGGCCCCGCACATGAACATCCGCTGCGGCAGGTACTCGCAGGAAGGCGCACATTTTTGCTCTCGCTCGGAAGGACGCCGGTGAAAGAAACATACTTCGTTGTCGTCGATCACGGCATCCGCATGGGTCCTGGTGAACTCGCTCAGCCAAGTGTGGAGTTCTCCAACGTCCCGGGTCGAAGGCAAAGCAGACAGAAAACCACCGCGCATGCGCTTCGTCGTGCAATGGAGTTGCTGGATCAGCAGATTGCGGACGCCAGCGTTATACAAACCGATAATCGTGTCGCGAATCGTCGGGACGTTATGGCGCGTGAGCACCATGATCACGATCGTGAAGATACCTTCACCGAGGAGCCATCTTACTGTGTTGAAAGCCGGGACGGACCGCCCTCCTCCACGCGTCGCCGCGTTGGCAGACTCCGACAGCGAGTCCAGGCTCACCATTGTCCGAGGCCGATGGCGCCGGAGCAGCGCCTTCTGTGTCCGACCGAGCGTGGTCCCGTTCGTGATGAGATAACGCGTGGGAACAAAGTCAGCCGATTCGGCGAGCACGTAGTCGATGTGGGGCGAAAGTAACGCCTCCCCTCCCGAAAGAATGAGCGATTGCAGTGCACCCAATGTGCGCAATTCGCGGAGGATCCGGTCGATCTCGGTTGCGTCAGGATCGTAGCGCAAGCGTGCGTCCCGCGGAATGACGGCGCAATA
>DASZYH010000046.1:0-30489 GCA_035545515.1 Opitutaceae bacterium | reverse complement strand
AACACGACTCCCGGCCTTCGCTTTCGGCGGCCTTCCGCGTCGCCGCGATGGTCAGGTAGCCTTCGGCCATTTCGACGTTGATGTCCTCGCGGCTGACGCCGGGCAGTTCAGCGCGAACATACGTGTTCTCCTTGTCCTCGTAGATATCCACGGGAAAGTGCTCGGGGCTGGTGAGCGTGCCGCTGAAGTCCCGGAGTGCGGTTTCGAACAGGCGGTCAATTTCCGTTTCGAGGCCGGACCAGGGTGAGCGCGCAAACCCGCCGACGGGCGCGAGGCTGCGGTAGGTGGGATAGGTATAACGAACGAGTCTCATGGTAATGGTTCTCCTTGTTTGATTGCGTGAGGCCGCCCTCTCTGCATTCCGCGGACCACCGGCCGGTCCCCCGCAATCCACCACGCGTCCGAAACTTACGCCGAACCCGGTAAAAATCCGCTGGGAAGATCTTTCTCACCGTGCCGTCACAGCGGGAAAAACTTTCCCGCCGCACGAGACCTCCGGCACGCCGTGGTGCCCGTATTCGCGGCGAACCGGACCGAGGCAGCGGCGCCGGGGCCTCATCGCTTTCCAGCCATCCTCGGTCCGGACGCCGGCTTGTGCTGCATCGCACGCGCGAAGGCCACGAGTGAAAGCACATCGGAATCGCCGAGATACTCGCGTCCCGCCATCGCCGTGCCAGGCAAGCCGAACTTGATCAGCCGCGCGACGGCGAGTGGGTCGGCGGAGTCGACCTGCGGCCATCCGCCCGTGAGATCGACCGGCGCAAGCGTCAGCTCGCTTGCGAGGACGCCGTCGCCCTTTCCGGCCGGCCCGTGACATCCGACACAAAGCCGCGCAAACAACCGCTCGCCCCTCGCCCGGTTCCCGCTGGCCCCGGCCGATGGCCGCCACTTTGTGGTCGCCGCATAGTGCTCGGCCGCACGATTCCCGCCGAGTGACTGGAGATAGGCGATCAACGCCGGACCGCGCCCGTCCCCCGGACCAAAAAGATAGCTGAACGAAGGCATCCGCGAGCCACCCGATACTGTCCGCGGCGCGATCAGATGGACGCGCTGCCAGTCGGGCGTGCGTCGCGCCCCCACCTCGCTGAGATCAGGACCTTGCCGACGGTTGCCCGGAAGCGGCGGCACTTCCGCCTCGATCGACGCCAGCGTTTGGGGAGGGCCCCACCGGAGCACGTCGTCGGGGACGTTCGGCCGAACGTACTGCGAGTGACAATGGATGCAGCCTTCCGAAATGTAGACCTGCCTCCCGCGCGCAATCAGCACCGCGTCCGCGGCAGCGGCGCGGGTCGCGCGAGCAGATCCGAGAACCGCGGCCACGATGGCAAGCCCGGCGCCGGCGCGACGCAACCCGTGCCGGCGCCAAGCGAGGGCAACCGCCACGGCGCCGAAGGCCGCGGCCAGGAACCAGCGCGGAACCTCCGAGAGATTCTGGACCATGCCGATGCCGAGACCCGAACCGACCCATCCGGCGACGATGAAGATGATCGCGCCGATCGCCGGGCGGCCCGTGCGCATCGGATACCAGACGAGCGCGACCGAATACAGCGATACGCCCGCGGTGTACGCCCAGCGCGCGCCAGGCAGGGACTCCCGCAGCGCCGCACATGCGGCGACGAGCGCGACGACCGCGCCGGCGAGCACCAGTGCCGCGCGGCGCCGGTCAAGCAGCAGTCCGGAAACCAGCGCCGCCAAAAAATGCATCACGGCGTTGCCCCACAGGACCGCCGCCCCCGCCCACGTCACGCCTTTCAACGGGACCGAATGCTGGATCGCATAGAACGCGCCGGAGTCGAGCCACACCAGCGCCAGCAGCGCCAGGGTCCATGCGGCCGCGATGGCCGGCTGCGCCTCGGTCGGCTCAGCCTCGGCGGCGCCGCCGGGCCGCAGCCTCGCGCCGGCCAGCGCACCGACCAGCGCCACGCCAGCGGCCACGACAGCCTGCACGCGCGGCGCCGCATTGAATACCGGCGGAACATTGCAGCAGGCGTAGGCCAGGCCCGTGCCGACTCCCACCCACCAGCCCAGCCGTCTCACGCCCAGCACTTCCCGCAACCCGGCGACGAGCGAGACCGTAAGCCATCCGAGCGCCAGGCCGGTGACGACGACCGCCGCCATGAGCGACGCCAAGCCGGAGACAAGCGAGGCAACCGCTCCCGTCACGGCACCCGAGAACCCGATCACCACGTGCCGGGACAAGCGGGAAGGATGGAACGCCCGGGCGGACGCAAGGCTTCCGACGATGCCGCCGCCGGCCAGCAGCGCCAGCACGCCCCGAACACTGGTGGACGAGGAAAACTGCGCCCGCACGAGTTCGACGAGGGCAAACTCGCCAAAGAGCAAAAAGTACACGTAGCACGCCCAAAGGCTGACCACGGCGGCGGCGATTGGGACCGCACCACGACCAGATTCCGAACTCGCGTCGGTCTTTCTCATTCGGCGAGGGGCCTCGTGAGCAGCCATGCCTGCACCAGCACGAACATGTAGTCGGTGGCGGTCACGCTCAGCCACGGCAGCGGGAGCCGACGCGACCACGCTGCGACCAGCGCAAATGTCCCGGCAAATAGCCGCGGCAACACCGTCACTCCCAGGACCACCCTCAGCCGCTCCCGCGGCCGAACCGCCGCCCAAAGGTACATCGAACCCACCGCCGCCACGAATGCGCCGACGAACCGCACGAACACCAGCGCCTCGGCGCCGGGCAAGGGGATGAGCATCAGCCGCAGCGCGATCGACGGCGCGCCCATCAGCAGGAGGCCCGTGCCGAAGTCCGTGGCTCCTGCCAGGAAGGCATAGCCGGTCGCAAGCTTCGGGATGCGTTGCGGAGTCATGGCCTTGATGCCTCCCGCCACCAGGCGAGGGACGCGACCGTCATCGCCGCTCCGGCTGCCAGCCGCCCCGCGTAGATCACCTGGACCCACGGGGCGGACAGAAACAAATCTCCGATCCGCCCGGCTTCGATCGAACCGAGTCCGATGAGAAGGACGACCATCGCGCCGCAGCCGAGCTGCCACGTCCAGAACGCCCAACCCGGGCAGCCGCGGCCGCCGAGGGCCGCGAGGAGTGCGCCGTTGGCGCTGGTGACAAAGCCGGCCATGGCCAGGTGCGCATGTCCGACGAGGGCATTGCTGAACTTCCAGCGTTCGGACACCCCGGGCAGGAATGACACCCAGCCGGAAATCACGAGGCCCGCCCACCAGACTTCGGCCGCGCGCAGCCACCGCCGGGCGGACCACGGCCAGGCGGACGCGCGCCACTCGACCACCAGCAACGGTATCCACGCCAGCAGGACTCCGAGTCCGAGGATCTGCGCCGCGGCATGGTGTGATTCGTCGCCGTGGCCGATCACCGCATACACCACCGCGGAAACGGCGAAGCACGACCAGAACACCCGTGAGCCGCCGGCACCGGGCCGACGGTCCAGCCCGATCATCCGCGGGACGGCGCCGAAGATCGCGATGATGCCCAGGGTCGAGCCGAGCAGCGACGCGCCCGTCGCACCGCCGGAATCCGGATTGATCGCAGGGTACGTCGCCGGGCCCATGCTCCACCAGAGAACCGGCGGCACCGCGGCGAGGAGCACGAGCGCCGCGGCCTGCACCCCCATCCGTTGGCCCCGGCGCCAGCGCGCGACGACCTGCCAGGCGAGCACCGCCCACAGCATCACCATCGCGAGCGGGAGCAAGGGACGCGTCCAGCCTGCCCAGTCGAGAAACAGCTTGCCGCTGCTCAGGCCCGACAACCAGCTCACGACGCCGAGGGTGAGGGCCGTGCTCAAGGCGGCCAGGACCAGCCGCGCCGGCACAATTCCCCGCGGATCGACCGGATCAAGGCACCACGCCAACAGCGCGCCGACGAGCGGCAGCGCACACCAGCCGTAGAGCTGACCGTCGAGATGGACGGGCATCCACCGGCCGTAGCTGAGCGGAGCGATCCGGTCGCCGAGTGACGGCCACAGCAGGATGGTCGCGAGCCAGACGCCGACGAGGTTGCACGCCACGAGCCAGCCGAGCGCGTGCACGGACACGACCCGTCCGAGCGGCCGACCGGCCGAGAATGTCCGATCGGCGTTCACGACTCCACCAGGGTGCCGTCGCGAACGCGGACCAGCCGGTCGCAGGCCTCGGCAAAACGACGCTCGTGCGTCGCGAGCACGACGGCCACGCCCTCGGCCCGGGCGAGTTCGCGCAGCAATTCGAACACGACCGCGCCGGTCTCCTCATCCAGCGCGCCGGTCGGCTCGTCCGCCAGCACGAGTTGGGGACGGTGCATCAACGCGCGGCAAAGGGCGGTCCGTTGGCGCTCGCCGCCGGAAAGATCCTGGATCCGGTGCCCCAGCCGATGCGAGAGACCAACCTGGTCGGTGAGTTCCCGCATTCGCGCCGTTGTTTCCGCCCGCGGGGCCCCTGTCGCGATGGAGGGAATCTGGAGGTTTTCCGCGAGGGTGAGGTCGGCGATCAGGTTGTGCAGTTGAAACACGAACCCGACCCGCCGGCGGCGAAGCTGCAGCCGTTCGCGCTCGGCGCGGGGACTGAGGCCGCAGATCGTGACCTCTCCGCGGTCCGGCGCATCGAGGCCGCCGAGCAGGTGCAGCAGCGTGCTTTTCCCGGAACCGCTGGGGCCCCAGAGGGCGACGATTTCGCCGGCCTCGACGGCGAACGAAACCCCGCGCAGCACCGTCACCCGGCCGCCGTCGTAGCTCTTCCACACGTCCCGGGCCTCGGCAATGCGCTCACTCATACCGTAAAGCCTCCGTCGGTTCGATCCGGGTCGCAAACAGCGCCGGGTAAAGGGAACCGGCGATCGCGGTCACAAACGCGACGATAACGATCACGGGCACGACCATCACCGGCAGCGCGGCTTGCACGTAGCCCTGAAAAAAGGGGATGCGCGGGAGCACGAGGAGGAACGCCGCGCCGAGCACCCCGCCGCCGGCACAACCCAGCGTCGCGATGGCCACCGCCTCCGCCACCACCAGCCGGGCGACCTGCCCGCGGCTGAATCCACTCACGCGCAGCACGGCGATCTCCCGGATGCGGGCGAACACCGAAAGCTGCATCGTGTTCGCGACGCCCAGCCCGCCGAGCAGGCACGCACACCCGCCGACCGCCCACGCCAGCATCGTCAGGACGCGGAACGACGTGTAGCCGCGGTTGAAATCACGGTTTGCCATGGCGACCAACGCGGGATCGGCGGCCTTCATCGCGGCCACAAACCCGGGGCCGTCGGCGGGCCGCTTCAGTTTGACCGCAACCACGGAGCAAACGCCGTCCCGGTGGAAGTAGCGCTGCGCGGAGGCCAGGGGGAGAAACACGCCCCCGTCCTCGAATCCGTTCTCGAGCTTGAGGATGCCGCCAACCCGGAAGGTCGCGCGGCCGATCGGCACGCTGTCGCCGAGCCGGGCGTGAAGAAACTCGGCCGCCCGGGAGCCGAGGAACACGACGTTGTCGGCCGCCCCCGCAAACGCGTCCGGCGTACCCGCGAGCCAGCGCGAGTGGCGGACGCGGGGATCGTCGGCGCTCAGGCCAAAGCACGTGATCACCGGTCGGTCGGCCGTCGCGACAATGGTGAAGAGGAGCGGATACGCCGCCGCCACTTCCGGCTGGGACCGGATCCGGTCGTACTCGTCGGTCCGGACGGAGCTGAAGAAAAGATCCGACGCGTGGCGCTCGAACACCAGGTAGTCGCTGTCGACGGCGAGGATGCGTTGGAACTGGCCGATGGCGCCGTCGACGATGCCGAGCGTGGTCAGCATGACCGCGACGCCGCAGCCGATCCCGGCCGCGCCAAGGAGCGCCCGAACGCGGTGACGCCGGAGGTTCGTCAGCGCGAGCCGCAACAGCGGTGCAAACCGAAGGAGGCTCACGCCGCGGTGTTCAGCCGGCGCACGTCGCGGCCGTTTCGCACCGCCGGGCGGCCGGCGCGCAGGACAGGTTCGAGGTAGGTCCAGTGCCGTCCCTCGGCAACGAGACCGGCGTACGCGTCCGCCGCCAGGCGTCGGTAGCGCGCCAGGCGAGCCCCGGCGGCCTCCGGGCCGAGCGCCAGTTGGAGGTTTGGCCGGCCGAGTTCCTCGTCGCGGCGGGTGGTCTTGCCCGTTCCCGCGACCTCACCAACCAGATCCTGCAGGTCGTCCGCGGCCTGGTATGCCAGTCCGACATAGGTGCTGAGCGCATTCAGCAGGCGGCGCTCCCGACGGGACGGCCGCCCCAGAAGGGCGGGGAGCACGATCGCGAGGCGGAACAGCGCGCCCGTCTTTTCGAGGGCGATCCGACCCACGGCCCGGGCGCCCCCCTTCGCCGCCGCGTAGTGCAGGTCGCGGGCCTGGCCACCGACCACGCCCATCGGTCCGAGGACTGATTCGAGACACGCCCAGGCCGCGCGTCGCACCGGCAAAGGGTACGCCGCCAAGGCCTCGGCGGTCAGAGTGTAGGCCCGGTTGATGAAGGCGAGGGCGCTCAGGAGAGTGGTCGCCTCGCCGAATTCATGGTGCAGGCAAGGCCGGCCCCGCCGGTAGACCGCATTGTCCATGCACGGGAGATCGTCCAGCAGAAGCGAGGCGAGATGGAAGTATTCGACTGCGACGGCGAGCCGGCGCGCGGTCGCGCGCGTCGCTCCCTGCGACAGTGCGCCGGCCGCCACCAGCCGGCCACGGAGCAACTGGCCGGTCGCGGAGGCGGAGCGCCGGATCGCGGCATCGAGCTGGGGCTGAACCGACGCCTGGGTCGGAACTTCAGCCCGGAGCGCCGCCTGCAGCGCAGCGGTGGAGAGTGGGTTGCGCATGCAATCGCCTAGCTCCCGGACGGCAGCGTGCCCTGGAGATGGAATCGAACCCGCACCACCGGATCGACCTTGAGCAACCCGAACTTGCGAATGACAGGGAGCCCGAAGTCCCTGACATCCACGGGGGTCTCGCCATCCACCGTTTCGATCGCGCCATTCCGACGAAGCGTCACCGGAAAAACTAGCTGTCTCGTGCGACCGTGCAACTCGAGGGTCCCGGTTGCCTCCGCCACGTCCGAATTTCCGGTCGTCGAGAGGCGCGTAAGGGTGAATTGGCCAGTTGGATACGTTGCCGAATCCTGCCACCGGTTCATCTGCTCGTCGCGCTCGGACTTGCCCGTCTTCAGATCGGCCCAGTTGAACGACAGCGCTGCCGCCTGGATGGCGTGGGAGGCGGGGTCGACGGTCACGGTCGCCTGGTATTTCGTGAGATGCGCGGTGAACGAGTCGATCGTGACCGTGACTCGGACATCGATGCTGGAGCTGGCCGGGTCAATCGCGAGACTGGCCGGTGCGGCGGCGCGGGCGAACGGGGTGGTGACGGCCAGGCCTGTGCACGCGCAGAAGAACAGGAGCCTGGCAATGGAGTGGGAAACCATTCCTCGCTGACCGTGGGTCGGAGGCAATGTGCCATGGCGTTTTGCCCGATCGCGCTTGGCTTCGATCAGAAGGCCGTCAACGTACGCGCCTTCCCCCCAATCCCATGCCGGCAGGTACCGTCGATCGCCCGGCTGACAGCTGCAATCTCGTCCGCAACTTCACCGTTTGCGTGCTGCTTTACGGCGACTTCCCCAAGCTCGCCGCGCGCTGCCTTGGAAAAATCGCCGCGCTGGCGAAGCTGGGCGCGATCGAGCTGCGGATCGGCTGCAATGCGATTTCCGCGCGCAGCGAATCCGTGCTCCGGGAATTCGGAGTCGCGCGTCATGTGGTCTGCTCGGCGCCGAAAAACCTGAAGAAATATCCCATGATGCGGCGGTTGTTTGCCGGCGGGAGCGACGCCCCGTCCGACGGATACACCGTGAGCACGCCATATGTCATGTGGTTCGATGACGACAGCTACATCTCGTCGGAGGACCCCCTGGACTGGCTGGCGTCGGTCGAACGACAGATGGCGCGCGCCGACCTGATCGGTTCCGTGTACCACATCTGGCTCAACGAGAACCAGCGCCGGTGGATCCACACGCAGCCGTGGTATGCAGGGCAGCCCTTCCCGATGAACGACCTCGTGCCCTACCCGACCGGCGGCTGGTGGGCGGTGCGAACATCCTTGCTCCGCCAATACGACTGGCCGCTCCGGGCCCTCGTGCACCGCGGCGGCGACGTCATGCTGGGCGAGCTGGTGCGGCAGCAAGGACTTCGGCTGGCGCATTTTCGCCAGGGCGTCGCGATCAACGCCAATGTCTACGGGGAGGAGTCGCAGTCGCGCCGCCGCGGCTTTGATTCCGATCCCATTGGCTGGGACTACCAAGGGTAGGACGCGGCCGCCGTCGGCCCCCGCCCCCCGAGCCGGGAATTTGTCGAAAATTTTCCGTGCCCCGATGGGCCGGGATGATTTGTTATGACGGCTCGCGCATGACGTACGATTTCGACACGCCACCCGACCGCACCGGCACCGACTCCCAGAAGTGGCAGAAGTATGCCGGCCGTGACATCCTGCCCATGTGGGTGGCGGACATGGACTTCAAGTCCGCCCCGGCGATTCTCGAGGCGCTGCATCGACGCATCGATCACGGCATTTTCGGGTATGCCCGGCCGGCCCGGTCGACGACCGATGCCATCGTGCAGGCAATGGCCCAGCGCTACGGTTGGGAAATCGATCCCGCGTGGCTCGTCTGGCTGCCGGGCCTCGTCGTGGGGCTGAATGTCACCGCGCAGGCGTTTGCCGATCCGGGCGACGAGGTGCTCTCGCTCGCTCCGGTGTATCCGCCGTTCATGACGGCGCCCAAAAACAGCGGGCGCCGGTCCGTCACCGTGCCCTGGGCACTCCGGGAGGGCACCTGGACCGTGGACTGGGACGCGCTCGAGCGGGCCGTTACGCCGCGCACGAAGGTGTTCTTCCTCTGCAATCCGCACAATCCGCTCGCCCGGGTGTGGCGCCGGGACGAACTCGTCCGGCTCGCGGAATTCTGTGCGCGGCACAATCTCGTCCTCTGCTCGGACGAGATCCACTGCGATCTCATCCTCGATCCGGGACTGCCGCACATCCCCACGTCGCTGCTCGGGCCCGAGGTCGCGCGCCGGACGATCACGCTGATGGCGCCGAGCAAGACCTACAATGTCCCGGGGCTCGGCACCTCCCTGGCCATCATTCCGGATGCGACCCTTCGATCCCGGTTCATCCGCGCGACCGCCGGGATTGTCGCCGAGGTGACATGCCTCGGGTACACGGCGTGCGAGGCGGCCTATCGCGACTGCGAAGACTGGCGGCAGCAGATGCTCGCGGCCTTGCGGTCAAACCGCGATTTCATCGTTCGTTATCTTGACCGTGAGCTGCCCGGCGTGCGGGTCGAGGCGCCGATCGAAGCGACCTACCTGGCGTGGCTCAACGTCTCGGCGCTCGGGCTGACCGATCCCGTGGCGGAGTTCGAGCGGCACGGCGTGGGGTTGAGCGACGGCGTCTATTTCGGTTCGCCCAAGGGAACGCATGTGCGGATCAACTTCGGGTGCCCGCAGACGACGCTCGCCGAGGGTCTCCGGCGCATGAAGGCGGCGGCGACCCGTTGAGCCGAGGCGGCCGGCGCCGATCAGGCGTCCCACCGCGCGGCGCGCTAGGCGACGGCGCCGCTCAGCGCACGCTCGGCCGCGCTTAGGAGCATGCGCGGCGGCAGGGGCTTGGCGAGGCACTCGACGGGTGGCTGCAATTCCAGCAGCTCGTCAAAATTGCCGGAGGCCATCATTCCGCTGATCGCGATGATCGGGAGGCGCGGCGCGCTGGCGCGGATCCGTTTCACCACGTCGACGCCGGATCCATCCGGCAGCATCATGTCCGTGATGACGAGCGCGATCTCGGTCCGCCGCTGTTCGAACTCCCGCATGGCCGAGCGCGCGTCGCCAGCGGCGATGATGCCGTAACCGGCGCGCTGCAGCAGCAACCGCAGCGTCTCGCGGACGGCCGGCTCGTCATCGACGAGCAGCACCCCGACGCCGGCGGCATCGTTGCTGGCCGACGGTTCCCGCGGCGGAGCCACGGAGACCGGCTGGCGCGCGGGAAAGTAGAGATGGAAGGTCGTTCCCCGTCCGAGTTCGCTCTCGACCTGGACGAACCCCCGATGGCTCTTGAGGATGCCGGATACCATCGAAAGGCCGAGACCGGTTCCCTTGCCCACGGGCTTCGTGGTGAAGAACGGATCGAAGATCTGGTCGAGGATGTCGGCGGGAATTCCAGTGCCGGTGTCCGAAACGCTGATCCGCACGAACAATCCCGGCTCGGTGCCCGGGTTCGCCGCCGCCATCGCCGGGTCGACCAGCGTGTTGTCGGTCTCGATCTCGAGCCGTCCGCCCCGGGGCATCGCATCCCGGGCATTGAGAGCGAGATTGACCAGCACCTGGCTGAGCTGCGTGCCGTTGGCTTCCACCGGCCAGGGCGGACGAACATGCCGCACCGTCAGACTGATCGAGGCGGGCAGACATTGCCGGATGAGCGGTTCGACGCTTCCGAAGGCCGCGACGAGATCGAGCACCTTCCGCTCCCCGTCGGCGCCGCGCGCAAACGCCAGCAGTTGTTTCACGAGCGCGGCGCCATGACGCGCGCTGGCGCGAGTCTGGTCGATCAGCCCCCTCTCCTCATTCCCGTTCGCATGGTCGGCCAGGAGATCAATCGTGAGCAGGATGGGCGTCAGCACGTTGTTGAGGTCGTGGGCCACGCCGCCCGCGAGGGTGCCGATGCTCTCCATCCGCTGTGCCCGCACGAGCTGGGCTTCCAGCTTCCGTCGCTCGGTCACATCGGTGTCGATCGCCAGAATCGATCGCGGCCGACCATCCGGCTCGCAGACCAGACTCCAGGTGCTTTCAACAATCACCGCTGTGCCGCGGGATGTCTGCACCCGGAAGTCACCGCGCCACTCGCCTTTTGTCAGCACCTCGGCACGTGCACCCGCGAATCTTCCCGGGTCGTATCCCAGGCCAATTCCGTCCAGGCGGCGTCCGATGACATCCACGGCCCGGAGCCCGTACATGCGCTCGGCGCTCGCATTCCAATACATGATGCGCAGGTCAAGGTTGGTCGCGATAATCGCGTCCCGCGCCTTGTCGAGGAGCGATGCCTGCTCGCGCACGGACTCCTCCGCGCGCATGCGACGGCTCGATTCACTCACAAACGCCAGCGCCTGCCGGATTGCCGCCAGCAACCGGCTCGGTCGGTCCTTCAATATGTAGTCGGTCGCACCGCGCTTCAGCGCCTCGACCGCCCGCTCCTCGCCGATCGTTCCGGAAAGAAACAGGAAAGGGACTTCCGGGCGCTGTTGGCGCGCCGCCGCCAGAGCGGAGAGACCGTCGAAACCAGGCAGCGAATAGTCCGACAGGATCAGGTCAAAACCTCCATGTCGCAGGGCCGCCTCATAATCATCCTCCTGGTACACGCGCCACATCGACAGGTCCGGCCACTCCCGCCGAAGGACGTTCTCAATGAGTTCCGCATCAGCGTCGGAGTCTTCCAAATGGAGGATTTTCATGGCGTGCACGGCTCTCCCGCTGGGTGATCGGGAAGGTGTGCCGCCTCGCGAAACGGCAGCAGCCACCTATTCATTTCAAGCTTCTGAATGATAATTGGTTGAGGGATGGATGACGCCGGAGGGGCAACGACCGAATGCGGGTTTTGCAATTAAACGGCATTTCATAGGATCCGCCAATCCGGGCCGTCTTTGATCGCCGGATAGGGAAATCACCGATCCCCATGTGCGTCCGAGTGCCCGTTCCCTTGCACCTCCCGCCCGGCGGCAAAACGTTGAATTCACCAAAGCGATCCTGATTAGGTCTCCACTCCAATGCGCCTTGGGCCGTACGAGCTATCCACCAACCTGTTCCTGTCACCACTGGCCGGGTACACCAACCTGCCGATGCGGTTGACGGTGCGGGAGCTGGGCGGACTCGGTTGGGCAACCACCGACCTGGTCAATGCGCGCTCGCTGCTCGAGCGCAACCGGACGGCCCTGAAGCTGGTCGCCACGGCCCCGCAAGACCAGCCACTCGCGATCCAGTTGTTCGGCAGCGTGCCTGAGGAAATGCGTGATGCCGCGGTGGTCTGCCAGGAACTCGGTGTCCAGTCGGTCGACATCAACATGGGCTGTCCCGTCAAAAAGGTGACGAAGATCGGCGGTGGTTCCGCGATGATGACCGAGCTGCAGAAAACCGCGGCCCTGGTTCGCGGGATGATTTCGGCGGTCAGGATTCCCGTCACCGCGAAGATGCGGCTTGGCTGGGACGACGAAAACCTCACCGCCCCCGACCTCGCCCGCGTGCTCGAGGACGCCGGCGTGGCGGCCATCTTCGTGCATGGCCGCACGCGGGCCCAGGGGTTCTCCGGCTCCGTCAATCTGAACGGCATCCGCGCGGTCGTGCAGGCGGTCCGCCGGGTGCCGGTCATCGGCAACGGAGACGTGACCACGCCCGAGGGCGCGAGGCACATGATCGAGGAGACCGGTTGCGCGGGCGTCAGCATCGGCCGCGGCGCATTCTACGATCCATGGATCTTTCGCCGGACCGCCCATCTTCTCCGCACCGGCGAACGGCTCCCCGAACCGGATTTCCCGGAACGGCTCCGCGTCCTGCGCCGGCATTTCGATCGGTACGTTGAATTCTACGGCGAGGAACATGGCGCCCGGTTGTTCCGGAAGGTCGCACCCTGGTACGCGAAGCGCTTTGGACCCGCCAAGCCGCTCAAGCAGCGGATCATCACGATCAAATCGCGGGCCGACTTCGAATCCGCCATCGCCGAGTACGTCGCCTGGCGCGCCCAGTTCTGCGACGAAAGCGGCCGCCTGCTCGACCGCTTTGTCCCGGCGCCCCTGGTCCCTTCGTTCATGCGTGCCCCCGGCGACCACGACGCGGCGGAACGCGACGCCATTCCGGTTCCCAAGGGTCCGGTGGATACCTGGTGATTCCACGACCGCCTGCGGCCGGGTAGCCCGCCATTGCGCTGCAACGCGCGTGTTTCCCTGTCGGTTACGAGATTGCGTCCGTCGCCCGTCTGAACGAACGCTGGTGTCCGCCCCTCGCCTCCATCGCGCCTTTGCCATCCGAAATCCGCACCCGATGAACGCCCGACACTTCTGGGAACTGATCCTCGGCACGATCGTAGGCCTGATTCCCGTGGTCAACCCGCTCGCCTGCGCGCCGACCTTCCTGGCCATCACCGAGGGTGACACCCATGAGCGGCGTCTCGTCCAGCTTCGCGCCGGATGTGGCTACATGGTCGCCATCCTGGTTAGCTTTCTGGTCGGCGGGACGTTCATCATGGGCTTTTTCGGCATTTCGATCCCCGGTCTGCGAATCGCCGGCGGGCTGCTCGTCGCCGGCATCGGCTCGGGACTGCTGCTCGGCCCGGGACGGGAACTTCCCGACACGGCCGTCGCGCAGGCCGAAGCCCGCGCCAAACGGGACGTCTCGTTTTCACCCCTCGGAATCCCGATGCTCGCCGGGCCGGGCGCGATCGCCGTCACGATCGGGTTCACCTCGCTGGCCAAGGAGTGGGTGGACTATGCCGCGATCATCATCGGGATCCTCGTCGTCGCGGCGATCGTGTATGTCGTGCTTCGTGTCGCCGATCGCGTCGTGCAGGTGGTCGGCGTGAACACGATGAATGCCGTGTCCAAGGTGATGGGGTTCCTCATCCTCTGCATCGGAATCCAGTTCGTCGTGAACGGCGTGCTGGAAATCATCACCGACCCATCCCTCCTGCACGCCATCCGCCGGGCGATGCAGTCGTGAGCTTGGGGGCCGTCGGCCGCCAGCCCGCTGCCGATGTCTCGGCACGGGCGACAACGGCGGCCCAGCGCTCAGTACCGCCGCATCACGACCGCGCCCGTCCGATCCTTGAAGACGAGCTGGTCATCCTTCACGCCGGCAAACACGACGCCAAGGTCCGAGTCCAGCATGTCCCCAAGCCGGACGAGCCGGCCATTGATCAGCGCCCGCGGCGATGAGCCGGCGGCAAATCCACTGATGCGGAGACCCGCGACATAAGTGCGGAAGGCGGCGCTCGCCTGGGCGTTCGCCTCGAGTCGAGTTGTCGCAGAGACGCCGGGCGCGAGTTCCGTCATCGCCGTCGCGGCCGTCGGTTGCGAAGCGGGTTTTTTCGCCGCCGCGGCGGGTGGTGTCTCGGCCGGCGACGATCCCGTCACGGCATTGACCGCCTGGGCGTTGGCCGATCCCGCAGCCGCGACGGACTGCGCCTTTCCCACCGCTGCGGCGGGAATGTGTCCGACCGACGGCGTCGACGGTGCAACCGTGGTCGGCGCCGATGGGCGGGCCGCGAGGGCCGGTGCCGAAGCCGTCGGGGCCTTGTGAACCGCCACGGGCGGCGGTGCCTTCGGTTTGGCCGGAGCCGCCGGTGGCGGCTGGGAGCGTCCGCGCCACAGCATCACGACGGCTCCGAGAAGCACCACGGCAGCGGCACCGCCACCGATCAGCAGGACGCGTCGCTTCGATTTCGGCGCGGATTCGACCGCAGCCATGACGGCGATGTCCTTGGTCACCGTGACATGCGGGACGGGTGGCGGCTTGCGCCCGGCGGTCGGCAACGGCGAGTTTGTCCCCCCGGTCACGGACGGGGTGGAGGGCGCCACGACGGGGAAACTCGGTGGTTTCCCAACCGCGTCCGGCGGACGGACGGGAGGCGGGACACTGGAAACACTGCCGATCGGTGCAAACGGCGGGGGCACGGCGACCGGCGCCTCGGGCGCGATCGGCGATGGCACCACGGCGGGAATCGTGCCGATGACCGCTGGCGGAGTCACCGGCGGCGGCGCCTTTGGCTTCAACTTGAATTTGGCCCCCTCTGTCGGCGGAACAGTCTCCGGCGACGCTGCCTCGTTTCCGATCGTTTCGGGTGCCGGGATGATCGCCGGAGGAATTGTAGCTGGTATCACCGTCGGCGGGATGGTTGCCGGAGGCGGCGCGATCGGAGGGATGGTCGCCGGCGTGGGTGGAATGGTTGCCATCGACGCCATCGGCGGGATCGTCGCCGCCGGTTCGACCGGCGGAATGGTTGCGGGCGTTGGCGTCGGAGACGCCGTGCCCCCGGTGGGCTGCGTTCCGGTGTCGCTCACGAGCCGGGGTTTCAGCCTGACGCGAGGCGGCTCCGCCGCCGGGCCCGGGGCAGCCGCCGTCAATGCCGCCGCCGCTGCCGGTGCACCGCCGTCCGCCGCCGGGGGTTGAGCCGGAGCTTCGGTTTCCGGTGGGCGCAGCCGCGGCTTCAGTCGCAGCGCTGGGGGCGGCGTGGGCTCGTCACTCATGCGCCGCGATCAAACGGATTTTCACCGGCAGCGCGAAACCAAAAAGACGCTAAAACGGGCCGAGACGACCGCACCGGCGGGTTCGCGGTATTCCGGGGAACACAAAAGATTCGCTCGCGGTCGGCGCATTCGTTTACCACGTTCTGACCGCCCATGACCAAACGTCTGTTGCTCAGCCTCCTCGCCGTCGCCGTTCTGCTTTCGAGCGGCTGCCTCTTCTGGCGCAAATCGCACAAGCCAAAGGAGAGCGGCGCCATCGCAACCGAGGTCGAGCAGGAGTTCCGCCAGCGGTGGACGGCCCGCCGCATTTCCGAGCTCGCCCAGCAGGGCGTGACCGGACCCGCGGCGCAGGCACAGGCCTCGCAGGAATTCGACCAGAAGTATCCGTACGCGATTCCGAGCAAGAAGAAGTAGCCCGTCCGGCGGACGGCCTCAGATCAGCCTGACACCATAACTCCGAATCGGCCGGCCGGCGCCGGCGGCCACGCCGCTACGGGCGCAGTTCGTGGGTTCGGACGATATCCAGGATCTCCATCTCGAACACGAGTGTGGCGTCGCGCGGAATATCCGGCGGCTGCCCCCGCGTCCCGTAGGCGAGTTCCGGCGGAATGATGACGATCCGCTTTTCGCCCTTCTTCATGAACTGGAGAATCTGGTCCCAGCCCTCGATCACCTCGCCGCGACGGACGTGAACCGCGAAGGGTTCCTTCGGATCGAGCCGCTGGTCGAAGATCTTTCCGTTCAACAGCCGGCCTGTGTACAGCACGAGCGCCTTGTCGCCCGGTCGCGCCACCTCGCCGGTGCCCTCGCGCAGCACGATGTACCGGATGCCGGTGCTCGTCTTCTTCGCCTGCGGGAAGTGTTCCTGCACCCACGCCAGGTCATCCGGCGGAAGCTTCTCGCGCTGCGCCCGGGCAAACGGCGCAGCCGCGATCGAGAGGGCGGCGAGCAGGAGAAAACAGCGGGAGGGGGCGTTCACAAGCGTGCAGGTGTACGTGCGCCCCTTAGCGCTGCCATCGGGCCGCGGATCTGACAAGAGAAAGTATTCCGGCACCGGGCGGCGGCTGAGATGCGGACGGCGCGATCCTGCCTCCGACGAAACGCAACCTCCGCGAATCCCGCCTCCCAGACCTGGAGTCCGCCAGTGACCCGCCACGCGAATCAGGGCCGGTCCCGGATCTCACCATCATGCCGCATTCCGTGCGGCGTCGCGGCACCAAGCGTGAGAATCTCCTTCGCTGCGGCGAGCGCAGGCACCCGACCCTCGGCCACGTCGCGCTCCAGGACCGGCAGTTTTTCGGCCACGGCCGGAGTTGAGTAGAACCGCGTACGCAGCCCCTCGGCGACCAGCGAATGCATCCATTCCACTGCCTGCGCGCGCCGACGCGCCCGGAGCACTCCATGTCCGTCCACATGTTGGAAGAACCGCAATGTGGTCGTCCATACGTCCGCAATCCCCTCGGCCGTGAGTGCCGACGCGGTCAGAGCCGGCGTTTCCCACCCCGCGGTCGCAGGATGAAGATAATGCAGCACCCGCGTCATTTCCGCCTGCGCCGCGAGAGCACGCGGCCGGTTCTCGCCGTCCGCCTTGTTGATCACAATCGCGTCGGCGAGCTCAATCACGCCTTTCTTTATGCCCTGCATCTCGTCGCCGGCGCCGGCAATCATCAGGACGAGGAAGAAGTCCACCATCGAGCGAACCGCGACTTCGTTCTGCCCGACGCCGACGGTCTCCACGACGACCACATCGAATCCCGCCGCCTCGCACACGAGAATCGCCTCGCGCGTCTTCCGCGCCACGCCGCCGAGCGAACCGCCCGAAGGCGACGGCCGAATGAAGGCCGCGCGACACTGGCTCAACTTCTCCATCCGGATCTTGTCCGCGAGAATGCTGCCACCGCTCACCGAACTGGAAGGATCGACGGCGAGCACCGCGACGCGCCTCCCCGCGTCGACGAGGTGGCACCCAAACGCCTCAATGAACGTGCTCTTCCCGGCCCCCGGGATTCCGGTGATCCCCAGGCGCTGGGCGCCGCCCGTATGCGGCAGGAGTCGAGCGAGCAGCGCCTGCGCCTGCTCCTGGTGGGCCGGAGTGTTGCTTTCGATCAGGGTGATCGCACGCCCGAGCACCATCGGATCGCGCGCCAGGACGCCTTGGGCGTAATCGTCAATCGTCAGCGCCTGTCGCCGGGCATGACGGTGAGGTCGCACCGCCGGCGCGGCAGCGGTTCCCGGCACGACGCGCGTGGCAAATTCCCGGCCCGCATCATCGGGCACCCAGTCAGGGCGGAGTTTCGCCGCGGGATGTTGGTCAGACGGATGCATCGACCGGCAGCCTCACTCGAGCCGCGCCGCTCACACGCTGGTTTCGATCCGTTCCAGCAGCAAATCGAGGATTCGCAGGGACGAATCCGGGATCACCGTGCCGGGACCGAAGATCGCGCTGGCGCCATTCGCGAGCAGGAAATCGTAGTCCTGCGCCGGTATGACACCGCCGCAGATGAGCACGATGTCCTCGCGTCCGAGCTTGTTCAGCTCGTCGCGCAGCTGCGGGAGCAGCGTCTTGTGCCCCGCGGCGAGCGAGCTCATGGCGACCGCGTGGACGTCGTTCTCCACGGCTTGCCGGGCCGCCTCGGCCGGGGTCTGGAAGAGCGGCCCGATATCGATGTCAAACCCAAGGTCGGCCATTGCCGTCGCGACCACCTTCGCGCCGCGATCGTGGCCATCCTGGCCGAGTTTCGCGATCAGCACGCGGGGCCGGCGGCCTTCACGCGCCTCGAATTGCGCGATCTTCCGTTTCACCTTTTCCGCGGCGTCGTTGCTGCCGAACTCGCGGCGATACACGCCGGAGATCGAGCGAATCTGCGCCTGATAGCGACCGTACACGGCCTCGAGCGCGTCGCTGATCTCGCCGAGCGTCGCTCGCGCCTGGGCGGCGGCGACGGCAAGCTCCAGCAGGTTGCCATCGCCACGGCGCGCGCATCCGGTCAGGGCGCTGAGCGCGGCCCGGACATCGGACTCCGGTCGCGCGGCGCGCAGCTCCTTCAGCCGCCTGATCTGCGCCTCGCGCACTGCGGTGTTGTCGACCTCCAGGATGTCGAGCGGCGCTTCCTGCTCGAGCCGGTGTTTGTTGAGTCCGACGATCGTCTCCTGGCCGGAATCGATCTTCGCCTGCCGGCGTGCCGCGGCCTCCTCGATCCGCAGCTTCGGAACCCCCGCCTCGATCGCCTTTGTCATCCCGCCCATCCTCTCGATCTCGTCGAGGTGGGCGCGGGCTTTCTTGATCAGCTCCGCGGTGAGATACTCCACGTAATAGCTCCCGCCCCACGGGTCGACGACGTTGCAGACGCCGGTTTCCTGCTGGAGGTGCAATTGGGTGTTGCGCGCGATGCGGGCCGAGAAGTCAGTCGGCAGCGCGATCGCTTCGTCCAGCGCGTTCGTGTGCAGCGACTGGGTGTGCCCGCACACGCTCGCCAGCGCCTCGAGCGAGGTTCGCGCGACGTTGTTGAACGGATCCTGCTCGGTCAGGGACCAGCCGGACGTCTGCGAGTGCGTGCGCAGCGCGAGCGACTTTGGGTTTTTCGGGTTGAACTGCCCGACCATCTCGGCCCAGAGCGTTCGTGCCGCCCGCATCTTCGCAACCTCCATGAAGAAGTTCTTGCCGATGGCCCAGAAGAACGAGAGCCGCGGCGCAAAGGCGTCGATTTCGAGCCCCGCCTTCACCCCCGTCCGGAGGTATTCGAGCCCGTCCGCCAGCGTGTACGCGAGTTCGAGGTCTGCCGTGGCACCGGCCTCCTGCATGTGGTAGCCGGAGATCGAGATCGAATTGAACTTCGGCATGTTCTTCGACGTGTACGCGAAGATGTCGGCGATGATCCGCATCGAAGGAGCCGGCGGATAGATGTACGTGTTCCGCACCATGAACTCCTTCAGAATGTCGTTCTGGATGGTGCCCGACAGGTCCGCCAGCTTTGCGCCCTGCTCGAGCGCGGCGCAGATGTAAAATGCCATGATGGGGAGCACCGCCCCGTTCATCGTCATCGACACCGAGACTTTATCGAGCGGGATGTCCCGAAACAGGACCTGCATGTCGAGGACGGAGTCGATTGCGACGCCGGCCTTCCCGACATCGCCAACCACCCGCGGATGATCGCTGTCGTAGCCGCGGTGGGTCGCCAGGTCGAAGGCAACCGAGAGTCCGGCCTGCCCCGCGGCCAGGTTACGGCGGTAAAAGGCATTCGACTCCTCGGCGGTGGAAAAGCCGGCGTACTGCCGGATCGTCCAGGGCTTTTGCACGTACATCGTGGCGTACGGCCCGCGCGTGAACGGTGCCAGGCCCGGCATGGTGTCCAGCACGTCGGCCGGCGGCAGGTCCGCCGCCGTGAACACCGGTTTGACCGGGATCTGCTCGTACGTGCCCAGCGGGGTGCCGTCGGGCGGAGCGGACGGCGCCGCGGCAAACGCGAATGAATCGTAGGTGAGTTGCGTGAAATCAGGTGCGTTTTTCATGCGAGGGCTCCCATCTCCTTCAAAAGCTTGGCCAGGGTGGCGTGAACGTTGGCGCGCATGTGGATGAACTCGTCCACGCCCGCCGTTCGGTAGGCCTCGACGACCTGTGGTTCGGCGGGCAGTCCGGCGAGCACAACCTTGAGGCCGGGCCGGGCCGCTTTGGCCGCGGCGGCAAACGCCGGCACGAGCTCGGGGTACGTGTCGTCGGTCGAGCACAACACCGCGACGGGAGCCCCGGAGCCGGCGGCAGCCTCGGCCGCGGCGGTCGCGGTCTCGAACGTCTGCTTCGCCTGCACCTCAAAGCCACCGCTGGCGAAAAACCCGGCCGAGAAGTCGGCCCGCGCCTTGTGCTGGATCGCCGGGCCGATCTTCGCGAGGAAGACCCGTGGACGCTTCCCGGTTTTTCGCTCCCACGCCTCGGCGGCGCTACGCAACTGCTCGAATCCCGCGGCGGCACGGAACGGCGCCACGGTCTGGATCGGATCGGGCCGCCGTGTCTTTGCCCCCGCCAGCGTCGCGATGTCCGCGGTCGATGCGCCGGCTCGCGCCACGGCCAGCGCCGCTTCGAAGCGTTCGGGCCAGCTTGCCTTCGGCGCGAGCCTGGGCAGCGCGACGGTGGTCTTGGCCGCCGATGCAGCGGCCACCGGCGTCGCGATCGTCAGGGGCTTCTCCCGCAGGTTCGGAAACACGTTTGTCCCGATCAGCGCCATTCGCCGTCTGCCCACCGCGTCGGCCTTCTCCCCGGCAGCTTCGGAAACGAGCTTCTGAGGCAAGCCTTCCCTCAACGCGGCGGCGAACCCTCCGCGCGCGGCGATCGTCTGAAACAGCTCCCATGCCTTGCGTGCCACGTCGTCGGTGAGCGTCTCCACGTACCAGGAACCGCCGGCCGGATCCGCGGGGTGGGTGAAACCGAACTCCTCCGCCAGCAGCACGTGGACATTGCGCGCGATCCGGTGCGAGAAATCGTTCGGCGCGCCGGTGAGCTCGTCGTAGGGCGAAACATGAAGGCTGTCACAGCCGCCGAGCACCGCGGACAACGCCTCGGTGGTCACCCGCAGCATGTTCACGTGCGGATCCAGGAGCGTTTTGTTCCAGCTGCCAGTCGCGGCATGCACCGCGGCCGCCGCGCCCAATTCGGGGTGGCCGCCGAACGCCGCAACGACCCGGGTCCACAAGGGCCGCCACGCCCGGAATTTCGCGATCTCCGTGAAGAACTGCGGCCCGATTGCAAACGTGAACTGGATCCGCTTTGCGGCAGTCTCGATCGAAATCCCGCGTTCGTTCAGTGCGCGCAGGTACTCGGCGCCGGCCGCGAGCGCAAACGCCAGCTCTTGGACGACGGTCGCGCCGGCATCGCCCCAGATCCGGGCGTTGACGCGGACCGACCGCAGGTTCGGTGCGTGATTGGCCGCCCACCGGGTCCAGCCGGCCAAAGCGTCGAGTTCGCGCTCCCAACCGCGCTCCAGCTTCCCATCGGTCACCCACGCTGTCAGCGGGTCCGCCGTGATGCCGCCCGTCAACTTGCCCCAGTCCTGGCGGTTTTCGGCGGCAAAACTCATGTACAGCGCCGCCGTCGGAAGGGCGTTCACGCCGGCATCCAAGTGCACCGGAACCGCGGAGATATCGACCCCAGCCAGCGCCGTCCGCCAGGCGGGGAGATCCGCCGGCAATGCCGGCGACTCAATCACCACGGCGTCCTGGCCGCGCATCAGCGCCGAAGTGAGCGCCTGGTTGAAATCGGCGGGAGTTGCCGCCCGAAGCTCCTGGGCCACCTTCCATGCGCGCCCCTGATTCCCGCCTGGCCGTGTGCCGCGCACGAACGGGACCTCCCCGGGAGCGAATTTTACGTGCGGCAACCGCTGGAGGTCAGCCCGGGTGTAGAGCGGCTGGAGTGCGATGCCATCCAGGGTCCGCGTCACCAGTTTCTTTTCGAAAGGCACCCCTTTCAGCTCAGTTTCCACTGTCTTCCGCCACGCGGCGAACCGCTCCGGAAGCAAATCTGGCTGGGCAGGAAAGCTATTAGAATCATTCGAAGTTTGCATTGACTCAGCGATTTACGAAGTCGATCGCTTCCCATGTTACCAAATATCATAACCTATTACTCTGCAGATATTGCCAACTATGACGCGTGCGTGGTTTTGGTGTTAGCATCCATTAGAAATCCAGCGTCTGTGCACGCGCCAAGAAACGGCGGCCCTGCGCCAACCGATGCAGCGCACGGGGGGGCCGACCTATGCCAAGATCACGGCGCCTGGGTCGCCGTCGGCCCGGCAAAACAGACGCTCGATATGATCACTCGAATCGACCACTTGGGCATCGCAGTCCGCTCGCTGGACGAAACGATCCCGTATTACGAGAAGGCGCTCGGCCTGAAATGCGAGCACCGCGAGGAAGTGCCGGCCCAGAAGGTGCGCACGGCGTTTTTCCACGTCGGCGAAGTCCACCTGGAGCTGCTTGAGCCGACGTCGCCGGAAAGCCCGGTGGCCAAGTTCCTCGAGAAGAACGGGGAGGGCGTACACCATGTCGCGTTCGCGTCGACCGACATCCGGGCTCAGCTCAGCCAGGCGGCTTCGGCGGGCTGCCGCATCATCAACGAGCAGCCGGTCGAAGGCGCCGCCGGCAAGCTGGTCGCCTTTCTGCACCCGAAGTCCACGCACGGAGTGCTCACCGAGCTCTGCATGCCCAAGACCAACTGAGCAAAGGCACTGCCTTTTCTCCCCATTGCACCGTACTCATGGCCATCTCTCCCGTACTTCTCGCGGAACTGCAGAAGCGCCGCGCGGCCGCGCTTGTGGGCGGCGGCGCCGATAAGCTCGCGGAACGCAAAAAGAAAGGACTTCTCAACGCGCGCGAACGCATCGAAGCCTTGTTTCAGCCGGGAACCTTCCTGGAATCCGGACTGCACGCGCAGCATGACTGCCATCACTTCGGCATGGAGAAGAAATCCATGCCGGGTGACGGCGTGATCACCGGCGTCGGCTACATCGACGGTCGGCCGGTGGCTGCATTCAGCCACGACTTCACGGTCGGCGGCGGCGCCTTGGGGCGGGTTCACTCGAAGAAGGTCTGCGACTTGATGGACTATGCGATCGAGGCGGGCCTGCCAGTCATCGGCATCAACGACTCCGGCGGGGCACGGATTCAGGAGGGCGACGACTCGCTCTCCGGTTACGGTCAGATCTTCTTCCGGAACGTCCTGCTTTCGGGCGTCGTGCCCCAGATTTCGATCATCGCGGGCCCTTGCGCCGGCGGCGCCGCCTATTCGCCCGCGCTGACGGACTTCATCATCATGACGAAGAAGAACGCGCAGATGTTCATCTGCGGTCCGGACGTCATCAAGGCCTCCACCGGCCAGACGACGACAATGGACGAGATCGGCAGTGCCGCCGCACATGCCTCGATCTCCGGCAACATTCATTTCGTCGCGGAAGACGACAATCACGCCTTCCAGATCGCGCGGAAGCTCCTGTCCTTCCTGCCACCGAACAACATCATGGATCCGCCGCACCGGCCGACGCCCCAGATCGTTCTCGATCGCGACGAGCGGATGAACGAGCTGATACCAGAGGACGCCAAGGCCCCGCTCGACGTTCAGACGGTCATCCAGCTCCTGGTTGACGACGGCGACTTCCTCGAGGTCCAGCGCGACTTCGCCAAAAACCTCGTCGTCGGTTTCGCCCGCATCCAGGGGCTGGTGGTGGGCATCGTTGCCAACCAACCGGCCGTGAAGGCGGGCACGCTCGACATCGACTCGTCCGACAAGGGCGCGCGGTTCATCCGCCTCTGCAACATCTTCAATATCCCGCTTGTCACGCTGGTCGATATTCCCGGTTTCATGCCGGGGGTCGCCCAAGAGCGCGGCGGCATCATCCGGCACGGCGCGAAGATGCTGTTCGCCTACGCCGCCGCGACGGTACCGAAGATCACCGTGATCATGCGCAAGGCGTACGGTGGCGCTTACCTCGCGATGTGCAGTCGTGATATGGGCGCGGACTTCGTATACGCGTGGCCGTGCTCCGAAATCGCGGTGATGGGCGCGGAGGGCGCGGTGGGTGTGCTGTACAAAAAGGAGATCGCCGCCGCGGCGGATCCAAAGGTGAAAGCCGCCGAACTCGCCGCCGAATATCGTCAGAAGTTCTCCTCGCCCTACGAGGCTGCCGCCAAGGCGATGATCAATGACGTCATCGAACCGGCGCAAACCCGCGGCCTCGTCGCGATGACGCTCCGGAACACGCTTTCCAAGCGCGAAACCCGTCCGCCGAAGAAGCACGGCAACATCCCGCTATGAACTCGCTCGCTGTCATCTCCTCGCTGGCCGAAGTCGGACACCCGCTGTTCGGCAACCAATGGCTCGCGTTGCTCGCCATTTTGGCGGGTATCGCCGTGTTCATGGCGGCCGTCGCGGGCGTCGGACAGTGGCTCGCCGCCACGCACCCCGACCCTGCGGCGCGCCCGACCCCGGTCACCGCCGCTCCGGCTCCGGTTGACGGTACTGCTCCTCCGGAGGTCCTGGCGGTCATCGCCGCGTCAGTCGCGGTGACGCTTGGCGCGCGAGCCCGCGTCGCCGCCGTCATACCGATCAAGACCACCCCGCCACTTGAGCAGCTGCAACCCTGGTCCGTCGAGGGACGCCGCCAGATCTACTCCTCCCATCGCATTCGCTAACTCTCTTTGTCATGAAAAAGCTCCGCGTCACCGTTGACGGCAAAAAGTACGAGGTGCTTGTCGAGGTCCTCGACGAGCGCGCATCGGTCGCAACCGTTGCGCCACCGCCGTCCGTCTCCACTTCTCCCCCTCAAATTGTGATGAGCGCACCGGTCGCCGCACCCGCGGTCACTGCGACGCCGCACGGCGCCGGTCCGGGTGACGTCACCAGCCCCCTCGCCGGGAAACTCGTCTCGATCGACGTGCAACTCGGCCAGTCGGTCGCCGAAGGCGCGCAAGTTGCCACCGTCGAGGCGATGAAGATGAACACCTACATCTTCGCCCCGAAGACCGGCCGGGTGGCCGAAATCGCCGGCAAGGCCGGCGACGCCGTCCAGGAAGGCTCCGTCCTGCTGAAAATCGCCTGAAGGACACCATGAAAACCGCCCTGGTCAGTGCCGTGACGATGTACGCGCTCGCCCTCGTGATCTCCATGGCTGTCGCCGTGATGATCAAGGGGCTCTACGCCGTGGTCCGTCGGCTCACGGGCTCGAAATAGGCGCCGCCGCCCTGCGCGGCCGCCTCCAGCAACCTCCTTCATGCATTTTCACGACATCCTGAACGTTTTCCAAGGCATCACCACGCTCCTGGATTCGCCCTGGTCCATCCTGGTCGCCCGGCTCGGCCTGATGCTCCTCGGCATGGTGCTTGTCTACCTCGGCAAGAAGGGCGTGCTCGAGCCGCTGCTGATGATTCCGATGGGGCTCGGCATGTGCGCCGTGAACGCCGGCGTGCTGTTTCTGGACCCCGTGACGGCCGCGGCTGTGACCGAGGGGCCAGCCGCCGCCGGAGCGGCCGCGGCTCACGGAACGCTGATGATGGCGCCGCTGGTCCAGAAAACCGACAGCCTGATGTACATCCTGCAGGTCGACTTCCTGCAGCCGATCTACACCTTCGCTTTCAGCAACGGCCTCATCGCCTGCTTCGTGTTCATGGGCATTGGCGTGCTGTTGGACGTCGGGTTCGTCCTCGCGCGCCCGTTCCTCAGCATGTTCCTCGCCCTTTGCGCCGAGTTTGGCACCGTGGCGACGTTCCCGATCGCGGTCGCGATGGGACTCAACTATCGCGAGGCCGCCTCGATCGCAATGGTCGGCGGTGCGGACGGCCCCATGGTGCTCTTCACCTCGCTCACGCTGGCGAAGGACCTCTTCGTGCCGATCACCGTGGTGGCTTACCTGTACCTCGGACTCACGTACGGGGGGTACCCGTACCTGATCCGGTTTCTGGTTCCGGCAAAGCTGCGCGGGCTCAAGATGCCGCCGAAGCCGGCCGTCAAGATCACGTCCGACGAAAAGCTCACGTTTGCCGTGGTGGCCTGCACCGTCCTTTGTCTGCTGTTCCCGTCGGCTGCACCGCTCTTCCTGTCGCTGTTCGTCGGCGTCGCCGTCCGCGAGGCCGGATTGAACTACTTCGTTTCGTTCATCGATGGGCCCGTGCTCTACGGGTCCACGATGTTCCTCGGGCTGCTCCTCGGCGTACTTTGCGAGGCGTCGACCATCCTCAACCCGAAGGTGCTGATCCTGCTGATCCTCGGCATCGTCGCGCTGCTGCTCTCCGGCATCGGCGGGATCATCGGCGGATATCTGGCGTATTATTTCAGCGGACGAAAAATCAATCCGTGCATCGGCATCGCCGGTGTGAGCTGCGTACCGTCCACCGCCAAGGTGGCCCAGAAGGAGGTGTCGAAGGTGACGGGCGACGCCATCATCCTCCCGGAAGCGCTCGGCGCGAACATAAGCGGTGTGATCACGACCGCGATCCTCACCGGCATCTATGTGACGTTGATCCCGCTGCTGACATGAGGAACGTCCGCGCCAACGCCCGTTTCTGGATTGCCGGCATCGCCATCGCGGCCGCCGGTGTGGTGCTCGCGCGGTTCCTTGCGCCTTCATTGCCGGCTGGCCACGCGCGCCTATGCACGACGGTCAGCGGCCAGTTGCTCGCGCTGGTCGGGCTCGGCTTGATCTGCGTCGGCGTGAGCCGGCGCGTCAGTCGCGCCGCGCCGGCGGGCAGCGACCGATCGGAGCCGGACGCCTGAGCACGCCAGTCGCTCCCCTGCTGCTGCGCCGCATGCGGCCCGCGCGGCGCGACTGGGGCCGGTCACGGCCTGCCCAGCCGCAGCCACGTTCCGTCCACGACCTACCTTCCGCTTCGCATGATGACGAACCCGCTGCTTCTCGCCTCGGCCGTTGAAGGCGCCCCCTTGATTCCCGCGGCGATGATCCTGCCGTTTGGGCTGCTCCTGCTGCTCATCGCGGTCATGCCGCTCACGTCACCCGGGATCAAGCAGTTCTGGGACCGGTTCTACCCGCACGTCTCGATCGGCCTCGGCGCACTCGTCGCACTGTTCTACCTCGTCCGCGTGCCGTCAGGGGGGACCGAAATCCTCCACACGGCGACCGACTACATCTCCTTCATCACGCTGATCGGCTCGTTGTACGTCGTCGCCGGCGGCATTCACCTCAAGGTAAAGGGTGAGGCGACGCCGCTGGTGAACCTCGTGTTCCTGGCGATCGGCGCCGTCGTCGCGAATCTCATCGGCACCACCGGCGCGTCCATGGTTCTGATCCGGCCGTGGATCCGGATGAACAAGTTGCGGGCGAGCCCGTATCACGTGGTGTTCTTCATCTTCATCGTGTCGAACGTCGGCGGCGCGCTCACTCCGGTCGGCGATCCCCCGCTGTTCCTCGGCTACCTGCGAGGCGTGCCGTTCTTCTGGCTGATCGAACATGTGGTCGTGCAGTGGCTGCTCACGCTCGGGCTGATCCTCGGCGCGTTCTACCTCTTCGACCGCCGGAGCTTCACCCGGATGCCGCGGCGCCTGCAGCGTGAGGCGGCGGCGGAGGCGGAAACCTGGCGGTTCGACGGCATCGTCAACGTGCTGTTCCTGCTCGTGATCATCGGCGCCGTCTTCCTGCCGGAACGGTATTTCGCCCGGCAGGCAGTCATGCTTGCCGCCGCTGCCGCCAGCTACTTCGTCACGCCCAAGGTTGCCCACGAGGAGAACGCGTTCAGCTTCGGCCCGATCAAGGAGGTCGCCGTGCTGTTCGCCGGCATCTTCGCCACGATGATGCCGGCGCTCGGCTATCTCGCGCAGCACGGCCAGGAATTCGGGTTTGTGCACCCGATGGAGTATTACCTGGCGTCGGGCTCGCTCTCGTCGGTGTTGGACAACGCGCCCACGTACATCAATTTCCTGCAGCTCGCGCAGACGACGGCGATCGCGCAAAACCCGGCGGCCTTCGCCGCCGTCAGCGGCACCGCCAGGACCGGCGTGCTGCTGGCTCAACAGCCGCTTTTCGTCGTGGCGGTCAGCCTCGGGTCGGTGTTCTTCGGCGCGATGACGTACATCGGCAACGGCCCAAATTTCATGGTGAAGGCGATCGCGCACGAAGCGGGCGTGCACTGCCCGACCTTCATCGACTACGTCGTGCGCTACAGTCTGCCGGTGCTGCTGCCGATCCTCGTGCTCAGCGGCTGGCTGTTCCTGTAACCGGGAGTTCGCAACTTCTGCGCAACCAAGGCCAGGACCCGCGGCGAACACTCTCCCTTCTTCGACGATCCTTCCGCCATGCCCACCGACGCACGCCACCATTCTCCGACCGCGCTGCATTGCGACGGCTGGCATCTGGAGGTTCTCGCGGTTGCCCCGTCGACAAACTCCCACGCCGCCCGCCTGCAGCCGTGGACGGCCGTGCGGGCGGTCACGCAAACCGCGGGCCGCGGTCGCACGCCTGATCGCACGTGGGTGTCGGACGAGGGTGGCCTCTGGCTCTCCGCGGTGTTGCCGTGCCCCGGAGAACGCGCTCGCTGGGCGATTCTCCCGCTCGCCGCCGGCTGGGCCGTGCTCAATGCGCTGCGCGAGTGGGGCGTCCGTGACGCGCGGCTGCGCTGGCCCAACGACATTATGGTCGGCCGCGGCAAGCTCGCCGGCCTGCTGGTGGAGCGCTTCACCGCGGATACCGCCGTGGTCGGAATCGGGCTCAACATTTTCAACCACCCGGAGCGCGCACATCCGGAACTTGCGCGTGCGGCGGTCCGCCTCGCCGACCTCGTGCCCGGCACGTACTCGGTCGATGACATCGCCACGACCCTCCTGCGGGCGGTGCGCGCCATGCACGGGATCATCCTCGAGCGCGGATTCGAGGTCATCGCCGAAGAGCTCAACCGGCAGTGGACCGGACCGCGGCCCGTGGAAGTCACGCTGGCCACTCGCGCCCTGCCAGTGGCAGGACGGTTCGAGGGCATCGATTCACAGGGTCGGCTGCGCCTGTCCACCCGGGACGGCGGGCTGTCCGTTTACGATGCCGGCCAGGTGACCTTGTTCCGGGAACTCGACTCGCGCCACCGCAACGACCGCCCCAACCCGATCACTCCATGAAACCCGTCGTCTTCAACAACACCGTCCTGCGGGACGGCCATCAATCTCTGGCCGCGACGCGGATGACCACCGCGCAGATGCTGCCGGCCGCGCCAATGCTCGACGCGCTGGGCTTCGCCGGGCTCGAGACCTGGGGCGGCGCGACGATTGATTCCTGCCTGCGGTTTCTCGGCGAAAACCCGTTCGACCGGCTGCGCGCGCTGAAGCAGGCCGCCCCCCGCACGCCGCAAATCATGCTGCTGCGAGGGCAAAACATCGTCCAGTACACGAGCTTCCCGGACGACGTGGTCGAGGCCTTCGTCCGGGCCGATGCCGCGGCCGGCCAGGATGTGTTCCGGATTTTCGATGCGCTGAATGATGTCCGGAACCTCGCGACGGCGATCCGCACGGTTCGCGCCTGCGGCAAGCACGCCCGCGGCGAGGTGTGCTACACCACGAGCCCGGTTCACACGGTCGACGCCTTTGTCGAGCTCGCCATCGCGCTCGAGAATCTCGGCTGCGATTCGATCGGCATCAAGGATATGTCCGGCGTCATCACGCCGCGCGTCGCCTATGATCTCGTGAAGGAGCTGAAGCGCCGGACCGGACTTCCGGTGACGCTGCACACGCACGACACGGCGGGGCTGGGTGCCGCCGCCTACCTCGCCGCGATCGATGCCGGCGTCGACGCGGTCGAGACGTCGATCACGCCGTTTGCCAACGGCACTGCCCAACCGGACACCGTGCGCATGCTGGCGCTGCTCGAAGGCCACCCCCGCTGCCCGAGCTACGACCCGCGACGGCTGAATGAACTGCGCAATTACTTTACGGGCGTCTACCAGCAGCTGGCCAAGTTCACGTCGCCGGCCAACGAACGCGTCGATTCCGACACGCTCTGCTACCAGGTGCCGGGCGGCATGCTCTCGAATTTCCGCACCCAACTGCAGGAGCAGGGCATGAGCGACCGGTTCGCGCAGGTCATGGTGGAGATACCGTACGTGCGCGGCTGCCTCGGCTGGATCCCGCTCGTCACACCGACGTCCCAAATCGTCGGCACGCAGGCGATGCTGAATGTGAAATTCGGCCGCTGGAAGAACCTGTCGCAGCCGGCGATCGATGTCGCGCTCGGCAAATACGGCCGCACGCCGGGCCCGATTGATCCCGATGTCTTCAGGCTCGCGCTCCAGCGAAGCGGTCAGAAGCCGATCGACAGCCGCCCCGCCGACGCGCTCGCGCCGCGCATGCCAGCCTTGCGCGCGGAGCTCGCGGCCGCGCGGTTGCCCCACGACGACGAGGCCTGCGTGTTGCACGCGATGTTCCCGCGCGAATTCGCCGCGTTGCACCAGCCGCCCGTTGCGGCCGCCGCCGGCGCACCCGGCTCGGCCGCCGCTGCCACGACACCAACGCCCGCCGACGGAAACATGGCGACCCGCTACGCGCTGACGGTCGACGGTCACCGCACCGAGGTGACCGTCGTCGAGCTCGAATAGGCGGGGCGACGCCGGCCGCGGCCGCCGCCATTTTACCTCCCGGGCTTCCCGGAGCCGCTCCGCCCTGGACTGCCGCCGCGGCCGCGCAAAACGACCGCTGGATGCCGTGCGATCAGCGCGAGCGCGCGTTCGAGCATCGTTTTGCCGGGCTCGATCCGGTGCCAGGGCGATGCCCCGGAGGGATGCGGCAGCGGAA
>DASZYH010000045.1:0-34086 GCA_035545515.1 Opitutaceae bacterium | reverse complement strand
TGTTTGATCCGCACGGATACAGGCGCGGTGCCGGTCTCGATGGCCTTCGCGACCCCGTCGTACAAGGTTCCGGTTGAAAAACCGAAAATGACCCGATCGCGATATTTGTCCGGAATTCGAAATCTCTTGTTGGTTACGATTTGGGTGAGCAGGTTGCTCTTACTAAGCAATCGGATCTGCAACTTCGTGTGTTCCAAAATCAGACGGCATGCGCGGGCTGTCTCCTCGGCAAGCTCCATGTTGGCGGCAACGTCCACGAGCGAGGAGCTGAAGACAACATCGCCTGATTGAGAGAATTCCTTTCTCGGTGTCCCATTTTTCGTGAGGAGCTGGTTCTTGAGAAGCTCGAGCGAGTTCCTCCGTCGTATCACAACGTCTCGGAATCCATGCGTCGCCCCTGTGACGGCGTTGAAATTATCCAAGGTCTTCCTGGGGAATCCCAGGGGGCCTTTTAGCATTCCTTCGACGTAGCAAAACTCGCAGTTGTAAACACAGGTATCGCCGAGATTCAGAACGAGTCCGTCGCACAGCAGCTTTTTCTGAAAGCCACGGCTCGGCCGGAGGACTGAGCCGGAATTTTCCCGCAATAACACAGGTTTGCCTCGCATCGTCGTGCGAGGGCATGCACCGAAGGGATTGGGGCTTTCCATCCCCCATCATGCCGGCGGACTCGGGGTATTGTCTGCGCGAAATTTGGCGAGGTGCCCGCAAATTAGGACGAGGTCACGCCTCGGCTGGCGACCATCCGGCAACGAGGCGATGTGTTCTTGTCGGCCACGAGTCTCCGCCTCAGGCGACAAGCTCGGCCGCCCGCTGTTTTTCCATTTCCGCAGGGTAGGCCGCGACGAAGGCGAGGGCGGTGCGCACGAGAGCGGGCGGCCAGCGGTAATGCGCTGCCGTTTTCGCTACGCTCCTTGCTTTTCGGTGGACGTCGGCGACTTCCCAGACTGCCACCCGATGTCCGAGGACGTACGCCTCGCGTCCGCCAGCAGAATCGCGAAACCCGATGCCGGGGAATTCCTCCTCCAGTGCCTTTTCCGTGAGGTAGAGGCTACTGAGAGTTCCTACCTCGACATTGCGACGCTTTGCCTGGCGCACGAGCAAGCGGGAATGCTCCTTTCTGATGCGGCAAGATTGGACGGTGGTGCCCATGAAAAAACTGTGTCTACGCTGCAAACACCGTCAAGGGGGCGGACGGCGCGAGCACGTCACGGCAGCTCATACGCGTCGGCTAGCCTCAAGCAAATCCTTGCTCGTGCCGGTCAGGAGTGCGGCGTCGTCCGCACCACGCTGGGCTCGGCGAGCATAGGCTGAGAGCGCTGTCGTCAATTCCACGCCAGCCATGGAATCGATGATCTTAGGCGAGAGTTCACCTTCCGATGAGAGAAGAAAGCCCTCCGACGAAAACGCATCGGCCAGCGAACGAATCGCGGAAGCCCCGACAAAGTTCGGTGAGTCAGTGCGAAACCCGCCGTGCGCTCGAAGAAAGGACGCACGAGAGCGCCGGTAAGCTTTCTACCGGCCGCAACGTTGTTCTCCAGCGCCCAGCTCAACACCGCACGAACGCGTTTAGCTTTCCCGACCAACTGCCCAGTCGTTTTCGGATCTGCCTCGGTGAGACCGGCTGATTTGACCAGAAAATCCAAATCGGAATGGCTCGGCTCACGTGGTGGTTGAACCTGCGCATCGTCGACCATCTGCGCCAAGGCAAAGAGAATGGTGTCTGTCAGTGGCGCCGTCATCGCATTCCGCGATTCAAGGAATTGGGGGTAGACCGAGTTCTTTAAGAAACTTGTTATGCTTGCGAGCGGCATCCCGTACACGATCCTCGATCTTCACCAAATCTTCGTGCGTCGCCTTGAGATCGACCTCTTCTTCTTCAACGGCAGTGCTGATGTATCGGGAAATGTTGAGATTAAATCCTTCTGACGCGATTTTCTCTAACGAGACGCGTTTCGAGTAGCGATCTTCCTCCTTCCGCTGCTGATAGGTTTCGACGATTTTATCGACATGTTCGTCGAGGAGGACGTTTTGTCGTTTACCTTTCTCGAAGTGATCGGCGGCGTTAATGAAGAGAACATCATCAGGCTTCTTGCACTTCTTGAGGACTAGGATGCAGACCGGAATGCCGGTGGAGTAAAAGAGGTTCGCCGGGAGGCCGATGACGGTGTCGATGTGGCCGTCATTTAGTAGCTTCATTCGGATTCGCTCCTCGGCCCCGCCTCGGAAGAGCACGCCATGGGGTAGGATAATCGCCATGACGCCTTGGTCGTCCAGGTAGTGGAAGCCGTGAAGGAGGAATGCGAAGTCAGCCGCTGATTTTGGTGCCAGGCCGTAATTCTTGAAGCGCACGTCATCGGCCATGTCATCCTTCGGCTCCCAGCGGTAGCTGAAAGGTGGATTCGCCACGACGGCGTCGAACTTCGGCATTTTTGCGGGGTTTGTCTCGCGGAGGAAATCCCAGTCGTTAGTCAGCGTGTCACCGTGGTAGATTTCGAACTCCGTATCCTTCACCCCGTGCAGCAGCATGTTCATTCGCGCGAGGTTGTAGGTAGTGATGTTCTTCTCCTGCCCGTAAATCTTGCCGATGCCGCGCGCCCCCATCCGCTTGCGCACGTTGAGCAGTAGCGACCCAGAGCCGCAGGCGAAATCGAGAACGGTGCCGAGTCGCCGCACCTTTCCCGTGCTGGGCGCCTGGCTATCGAGCGTTACAATTGCTGAGAGAATGTCTGAGATGCGCTGCGGAGTATAGAACTCGCCCGCCTTCTTGCCTGAGCCGGCGGCAAACTGGCCGATCAGGTATTCGTAGGCATCGCCGAGGAGGTCGCGTTCCGAGGGAAATTCGGCAAGGCCGTTGGCGATCTCGACGATCACCTCGCACAACTTGAGATTCTTGTCGGCATGGGCGCGGCCCAGTTTCTCAGAGCCAAGGTTGATCTCGGAAAAAAGGCCCTGAAAGGTGCTCTCGAATGACTCGTTTTCAATGTATTTGAAGCCCTCGCGCAGTGTGTCGAGTAGGTCGCCGCTCCGGTTGCGCGCAAGATTCGCGATGTTGGCCCATAGGTGATCCGGCTTGATGACGTAGTGAACCTTTCGCCGCATCTGTTTCTCGAAGTCGTCCACGTCGGCCTTATTGTCTTCATACCAGATTTGAAGCGGAGTTGCCGCTCCAGTCTTGAGCATCACATCCGTTGGAATATCGGGATAATCCTTTCCGAGTTCCTTCTTCGCGGCCTCCTCATAGTTGCCAGATAGATAACGCAGGAAAAGGAACGCCAGCATGTAGTCGCGGAAATCGTCCGCACCCATCCCGCCGCGTAGGCGATCGGCGATAGCCCAGAGCGTTCTGCCGAGGCGTTGTTGGTCTTGGGCGGTCATGAAGCGGGATTGTTGACTGTTGCGACGGGTGAACCTGTGGGGGCAGCAACGGGAAAGGTGCTCGGCGCAACTGCGTGAGAGAATAGCTGAGGATTGAATGGGTGACGGTCCAAGAAACCGCGAAGTATTTGCCGGAAGTAATCCCGAGTCTGTTCCTGCATTTCGACAGGCTCATACATTGAATACTTTCCGTGACTAAGGATGTCGACGAACCGCTGGTGGAGTATTCCTTCGGCGTCCTGCGGATCCCTTTTAAGGCAACTGGAGAAATGCCCGTAGCCATGAAAAAACGCCGTCTTTTCTAGAATGCTCCGGAGTACATTGAAATGATATGTACTGATCTTCTCTTCAATCGCGAACTCCCATAGCTCGGACAACGCTGATACGTGGTAAAATTGCGGCGTGTCGCCTTTCTGTTCCTCCAGCACATATATCTCCGGCGCCGAATGACGGTCGCGTTTCAACATATATTGGGACGCCTTTCCGATGTGATTCTTGATCTCGTAGTGCAGTACATTGAAGAACAGTGCGTGATGGGTAGAGACGACCGTTCGCACATGCCGCTTTGCTTCGCGGTACAGCTGCACTAGGTGATTTCCGACGACGATTGCGTTGTGTTCATCAAGCGATGAAATAGGGTCGTCGATATAGACGTATTTCACCCACTCGTAGTCTTTGGCTCCGTCGAGTGTGAGCTGTAATATAGCGAGAAAGAAGCACCAGATGAATATGTTTTCTTCGCCGCGTGAAATCTTAATGCTGTCTTCATCGCCACCCTTGTCGTTGCCTTCCTCAATCTTCGGAAAAAAGATAACTTCGGCCTTGGTGAGCTTGCCGTCCTTATCGATTTCAGAGTCGATTCTAAAGTCGAAATTACAATAGCGATCCAGGAGGGGACGGATACGCGTGTCCATTTCCATAGTCGCCAGGCCATCAAAGAAATGTGACTTTTCATTCAGCTTTAGCACGCGCCGTTTGTCGTTCTGAAGATCATTATCCCAATTGAACAGGTCTTCTGTGAAGGCGTTGAAGTAAAGTGTATCACGGTCTATTGTCTCTCCTTCGGCGTTTATTTTTTTTCCCAAGCGCTTGAATTCGGTGGAGAGGCGCGTTTTGCCGGTTCCATTATAGGCATAGATCAGAATAAATCTCTTGGCATCCAGCTCCTTGCGCAGGTCGGCGGCCAAACTAGGAAGATCGGAATATGGGGTCGGGTTCATGCCTCGTAGTTCAAAGCGGACGGAAACAGCTGCTGCATAAGACCCTGCTTGTGAACTCGGAGGGTTTCGATCCTATCGGTCTGCGCGCCAATTAGGTCGTTAAGCGAGGAGAGGCAGTCCGAGATCTTTTGCTGCTCGCCGTCATCAGGCGGGTAGGAAAACTGAATATCACGAATCAGTCCCTGGCTTAGGTTCTCTTGTCCTCCGCTATTGCTCAGCTTCCGCAGCTCTTCGTACCGGCCAGAAAGATTCAGGAATACGAAGTAGGGATCGATTCCCTTTCGCGGCAGGATCGCCGCGCACGCCTGATTCGTCGCGGCCTCGACGCCTAACAGAGCTACTTGGCCGCGGGTTTTCCCCTGCCCATACATTGCGATCAAAACCGTGCCCGTCGGAAAGAGTTTTGCCGAAGAGTTATGTAGACCATCGTCAGTGATGAATTCTTCCGCCTCGGTGATGACCTGGAAGCTCACCAGCGACGTGGTGATCCAAGGAATTCTTCCACCCCAATATCCCTTTTCCGAACGGCTCGGAGTGCCACCTGAAGTTGTTTCAAAGATACTTCCGAGCGAGTCGCTCTTCCAGTCCGGGGCGGATTGGAACTCGGAAAATCGGAGACGAGGGAGGGTTTCGCCTTCGCGGGGGAAGAGCTGCTGCATCAGCCCTTGTTTGTGGGCCTTGAGCGCGTCGAGTTTTTGGCTTTCGGCTCCGATCAGCTCGTCCAGCGTGTTCAGGCACTCAGCGATCTTTTGTTGTTCAGCCCTGGTTGTTTTTCCACCCGGGAGTGGTACCGGCAGGGCGAGCAAATCGTCATCGTCGATGCTCAGGGATCCGTGAGCGCGTGCCCCGACTTCGATGAACTTCCGCAACCACTGTCCATGCAAATTCCCAAGGAATAGATAATTCAGGTATCGGGGAACCGGTGAGTCGCCGTCGATACGGAAGCAGGTGAAGATGCTGTTGGGCACAGCCGCAAGAGCGGCGCCGGTATACAGCGCGATGAACCCTTCAGGGTAATCCTTAGTCGCACTCTTGTTGTAGGCAAAATCGTTCTTCTTCAGCAGAAGATAGTTTTTGTAAGAGCTGCCGGCGATAACTCGCCCGAATTTCTCCATTTGGCTCACCAAACCCACACCAGAGGTGATGCTCATCGGGACACACTCGTTGTCTCCGACCTTTGCCGTGCTGATTGTGGCTAGCGAACCGAGCGGTCTGGTTTCCCAAGCCGGTCCGTCCCGAAACTCCGGAAAGCGCAGTTTAGGTGTGAGAGCGGGCTCGGGGTCACTCGGTACGGTCGGCACTCGCGTCATGATTCGTAGGCGTTGAGGCCGGAGATGTCGCGGCCGGCGGCGCGCTTTTTGAGCAAGGGTACGAGATCAGCCATCAGGGCGAGTTCCGCGACGCGGCGGGCCTTCCAGTTGAGATCCAGCGGGGCCATAAGCTCGGTGAGCTGCTCACCGTCGAAGACGAGGCGTTGGAGGATAACGCCCACGAAGGCCTGGAGCCGTTCGGCGGGCAGGCCGTGCTTTTTTGCGACAGCGGCAAGCTCGGCCGTTTGGCGCTCGGCCTTGAAGCGGAGGTAGCCTGCGCGGATCTCTTTTTCGTCGCGCCCTTTCACTTCCCCGAGCGAATCAATGTAGTCGATGATGTCCTGCCCATCATCCATGAACTTGGCCTCGCCCCGAATCAAACCGGCGAGTTGGTCTCGATTGAGCGTGAGTTTTCCAGGTGTTTGATTGGCGTAGCGGGTGATCAACGCCATGATGTAGTCGTAGTCGATGTCGGCGGAGGCGAAGAGGACAAACTCGAAGTCGAGAGTCTCCACCGCGGCGATGGGAGTGGCGTCCGGCTTGGCCTGCTCAGCCTTTAGCCGTTGGGCCGTCTCCAGATAAACGCCTCGGAAGGCATTGAGCTGGTCCTTGGGCAGCAATTGTTCGACCTCCGCTCTGGCCTCGACCGCGAGGTCGGTGTATTGATCGAGCTGGGTCTTGAGGCGCTGGATCTCACGAAAACGCTCGATGAAAGCAGCCCTCGCTTCGTCGCCCCGCAGGGCGGGCACAGCTTCGGGTTTGGCGTCGAGGCCTTGCGACTTCATGAAATCGCCGAGCTTGCCGAGCGCGGACTTCAATTTCTTGACGACGTTAGGCGCGGACTCGACGAGCCAGATTTCACGGGCCTTCGTCGGGTTATCGACTCCGGAGAAAAGGGCGATCGCGGCGTCCACGGCATCCTGCTGGGCGCGGAAATCGAGGATCTGGCCGTGGGGCTTCGTGGCGTTGAGAACGCGGTTGGTGCGAGAGAATGCTTGGATGAGACCGTGGTGCTTCAGCGTCTTGTCGACGTAGAGCGTATTAAGGAACTGCGAGTCGAAGCCGGTGAGGAGCATGTCGACGACAATCGTGACATCAATTTTCTCGGCCCCCTTGCCCGGCAGATCGGCGTTAGGGAATTTCTGGCTTTTGATCCGCTTCTGGACGTCCTGGTAGTAGGAATCGAAGTCGGCGACGGAATGATTGGTGCCGTAGTGGGCGTTGTAGTCCGTGAGGATCGCTTTGAGCGCAGCCTTCTTTTTCTCCGGTTCCTCCTCGTTGTCGGCTTTTTCCTGCTCCAAGTCTTCCTGGAGTTGCTGCACGTCCTTGTTCCCCTCAGCGGGAGGCGAGAAGACGCAGGCTACTTTTAGTGGGGTGAAACCGGAATCGGCGCGCCTCGCGTCCTGCACTTCCTTGAAAAGCTCGTGGTAGGCAATCGCGTCGTTGATGGAAGATGTGGCCAGCAGGGCATTGAAGCGCCGGGTGTGGGTGGCGGCATCGTGTTTTTCGAGGATTTCGTCGATCACGGCACGTTTGGCCAGCGCCTGACCAGCCTTCGGGGCGTCTTTGCCGTCGGACTTGTAGTAATCCACGTGAAACCGGAGGACGTTTTTGTCTTCGATGGCGTGGGTGATGGTGTAGCGGTGCAGCTCGCGCTGGAATGTGTCGGCGGTGGTCCGGAACGAAGCTTGGTCGCCCTCGATTTGAACGCGGGTGGCGTTTTCTTCAAAAATGGGTGTGCCGGTGAAGCCGAAGAGCTGGGCGCGGGGGAAGAAGTTTTTGATCGCGTCGTGATTGTCGCCGAACTGGGAACGATGGCACTCGTCAAAGATGAAGACGAAGCGCTTGTCCCGAAGCGGCTCAAGGCGCTGCTTGAAGGTTTCGAGACCCTGCTTTTCTCTCTGCCGATTGCGTTTGCTGTTTTCGTCGAGAGCAAGGCCCAGCTTTTGGATCGTTGTGACAATAACCTTGTCGGCCTTGTCTTCGGAGAGGAGGCGACGGACGAGAGCCGCGGTGTTAGTGTTTTCCTCGACGCAGCCTTCCTGGAAGCGGTTAAACTCCTCGCGTGTCTGCCGGTCGAGGTCCTTTCGGTCGACGACAAAGAGACACTTGTCGACGGCGGGGTTGTCCTTGAGGAGCGTGGAGGCCTTGAAGGATGTGAGGGTCTTGCCGCTGCCGGTGGTGTGCCAGATGTAGCCGTTGCCGTTATTCTGCTCGATGCAGTCGACAATGGCTTGAACGGCGTAGATTTGATACGGCCGCATTATGAGCAGCTTTTGCTCGCTCTGAATGAGCACCATGTAGCGGCTAATCATGCGACCGAGTGCGCATTTCTGGAGGAAGTGGTCAGCAAATTCATCGAGACCGACAATGGGCTTATTGTCGCGATTGGCCCACTTGTAGACGGGGAGAAACTTTTCGTCGGCGTTAAAGGCGAAGTGACGGGCGTTGTTGTTCGTGAAGTAGAACGTCGAATCGCGGTTGCTGACGATGAAGAGCTGGACGAAGCAGAGCAGCGTGCGGGTGTAGCCGTTGCCGGGATCGGCCTTGTAGTCCACGATCTGCTCCATGGCGCGCCGTGGGTTGACGCCAAGGGTCTTTAGCTCGAACTGCACGACCGGGACGCCATTGATGAGGAGGATGACATCGTAGCGGTGATGACTGTAGTCGGTGTTTATCCGGAGCTGGTGAACGACCTCGAAGTCATTTTTGCACCAGTCGCGGATGTTCACGAGAGTGTAGGAAAGCGGTGTGCCGTCATCGCGGGCGAAGTCGTTTTTCTCCCGGAGGCGCGTGGCGTTTTTGAAAACATCGGGGCCAACGATGTCGTCAAGCAGGCGGGCAAATTCGGCGTCCGTAAGGCGGACGCGGTTCAGGTTCTCGAATTTCTGACGGAAGTTGGCCTCAAGCGAAGCGCGGTCGCGAATGTCTCCCCGGTAGGTATACTTGAGATCGCGCAGCTTGGTGATGAATGCCTCCTCGATATCTTGCTCGTTGACGGCGAGAGGCCGGCGATCCGGTTCTTGCTCGTAGGTGATTTCGGAGGGCATCGGAAGCGTCGAGTCAGGAGTTCGTTATCGATGGAAATCTTCACGACGCTATGCCGCAAGAAGGATTGTCCCGACGGTGCATTAACACGACGGACCTATCCTCGAATGGAACTCCGAGCGGGCACGCGTGACAGCACCTCGCTACGCCGCTTGGTCGTGTGATTTTGCAGATACGGCGGCGGGGCGATTTGGCTTTAGCGCCCAGAGTTCTTTTGTCAGCTCCTCCGACCATCGCCCTAGGTAGTTCGTACGAATCCTCGATTCACTGGTGCCGGTGCCGATTGCGACCTTCGCAAGCGACGCGCCCGTAGCGTAGCACATGGCGGAAATAGCCGTGTGCCGTAGCACGTCGGCGCAGGGGAAGCTGTGTTTTGCCCGAAATTCGCTCCATTCCCGGTCTGCAATGCGAGGCGTTTCCGCCGGCCACAAGCCACGATTCGGCGGGTACGCGTCCAGCCACTCCTTGAGTGGCCCGCAGAGCTTCCAAGGAAGGATGCGGTCCCCGTGCGCCTTTCCATGGACCTCAATTCCGCCAGGATGAAGCACGGTTTTGTCGGCACGGAGGTCCGCATCGAGTCGGTTGGCCTCGCCCTCGCGCATGCCTGGGCGGAGTGCGCCGAAGACGCAGCAGGCTGCGTAGGGGACCCATTCCGGTGCGTTGACTTCCAAATCGCGAAGCAGCGTTTCGACCGCGGTGGGTTGGAGCACTGGCGGTTTTCCACGCTTCACTTTCCTTCGCTCCATTCCTTCAGCCGGGTTTTCTGGCAGGTATCCTTTGGTCACCAACCAGCCGAGAAAGGCAGACACGTCGCTCAACAGACCGTTGTAAGTCGACGGGCCCACATCTTCCGACAAGGTCTTGAGCAGGCCCTCGACTTCGGCGCGAGTTGGGCTCCCCACGGCCGAACGACTCACGAAAGCCGCAAATCTCTTTGCTGCCTTCACCACGTTGCTGATCTGCGACTCGGTAATCCCCACTTTTCGGCGATCGGATTCATACTCTGGTATCGCTTTCGTCCATTCGATCGACGCCGGCCGTTTGTAGTTGGCCAGAAGCCAGGCCGTTGCTGTTTCGAAGTCTATTTGCAGGACTGTACGCAGGACACGCTGCATGGCCTCAGCACCGCCGAGTTCATCAGCCGTCAAACGCGTCTGAAGAACTCTGAGTTCCTGCTTCCCGTCGTCCACCCACTGTTTTGCAATCAGCCGCGCTTCATCCAAGGAATCCACGACTTTGCGCCGGTCTTGGCCCATAACGACCCAGCGAACAAGAAACCGCTCCACGCCGTTTGGGAGGGTTTTCTTGATGATCTTGGGTGGTTCCTTGGGTCTGCCCACCCTTGGGCATATGAATGGAACACTTGTTTCTCCAAACGACTGCCAAGAACTTCTTGGCAGGTGTGATGCCCCAAAGCGCTTTTCCCCTCTACGGAAGCTGGTGCCAGGGGCCGGGATTGAACCGGCGACCAAAGGCTTATGAGTCCTCTGCTCTACCACTGAGCTACCCTGGCATCGAAAACCGTATCCGCACCGTCGGTCGTTTGATTGCAGGCGGCGCGGAGTGCGGACCTTACGGTTGAAGCCGGGCTCGTCAAGGGTTTCGTGCCCCCGGGTAGAAATCACCGCGACGCGTCCATTTAGTCTGGGTTGCCACGCCTCAACACCTGCGACCACGATCTTCGCAATGGAGCCGATGTGACGTCGGGAAAACTTACATTGGCGACCTTGTCGCCGCGGGTGTGGTTTTTATGGCACACACCCAAGTGCCTAGGCACATGCTAGCTACGCAGATTAGAAATTCTCACACCAGACGCTGGCCTGAATCGTGCTAAAAATCCGCCATCCAAAGCACCTTCACCGCGCCAAGTACGGGCTTGGCGCCACGAGGGTCCACCCACCTATCCCATGACTGAGGCTCAGATCGCCGCCGTCGCCGGCGAACACTACGTCGCCCACAAAATCGCCATGCTCGGATTCGTGCCGACACTCGTCCGGCAACGCATGCCCCGCATCGATCTCCTGGTTTCGTCCGGTCGGACCAGCCGAACCGTTGGTATCCAGATAAAAAGCACATTCAACGCGATGCGCGAACCGGAGTCGGACACCGCGCAAGCGTCGACGTTCGACCTGCGGTTCCCCCTGGGACACCGTGCCATCACCTCGAGCGCCGGCGCCGCCTTCTTCTGCTTCGTCGACCTGCGTCGCCTCAGCCCGTCGGCGCCTCCGGATGTCTATGTCGTGCCCGCCCCCGTTCTCCGGCGCGAGTACGAGGGAGTCTATCTGCGTCGGTATTCGCAACTTCATTACCAGCGCCCCTGGCAGGCCCTGCAGCCCTTTCGCAACAATTGGGAATCCCTGGTCGAGGCCTTGACCACGACCGAGGAGGCGGCGCCGGTCACCCCGGTCAATCGCACGGCCGCGCCCTTCGAGGGCCTCGCGCGGCGCTGGCGAAATGGCCTGGTTTTGATCGGAGACCCTTCGGCCGCGCAGTAAACGGGGCCGGCGCACGGCGAGGGCCGATCGAGTCCCAGACCTGCCTCGGCCAGATGAGACCGGGACGCCGCTCAGGCGCCGGCAATGAGCGCGAGAGATGTCACCGCATTCTCCGCCCGCAAGCCGGTGCGGTCGGCGAGCGCCGCCGCGATCGCCGAAGTGAGTTGCCCAACGGCAAATGGCTTTGGCAGTTCAGCGTACGCCCCCGCCGCCCGCGCCACCTGAAGGTAGGTGCCGGATTCTGCCAACCCTCCCGACATCGCGATGATGGGCAACTCGGGAAATTCCTGGCGCGCCGCTTGAATAAACCCAATTCCATCCAGCCGCGGCATCACCATGTCCGTCAGCACCAGGTCGGGAGTTTCGCGTCGACACACCGCCAGCCCCTCCATTCCGTCCGCTGCCCGCGAGACCTCGTATCCAAAATGGCGGAGCATCATCGTGATCATCTCGCGCAACGCGGCATCGTCATCAATCACGAGAATGTGGGGCATGGAGTTGTGGTTTCGGAGCTGGAAAGCGACTGGACGGGATCGAAAGCAGTCGTGGTGCCATTCCGCCCATTCGCCCAACAACTCAACGCTGGAACATCGGCATACGGCATTACGCGATCCGCTTGCAGTGCAGGAAGTGTCAACCCATCCGACGTCGGGGCGTGCACCTCCGGACCATTTGCCCAAAGTCATCTCAAGTTCGCCCCGCCTGTACCGAACTGATCGCAGATGCTGCTTGTCGCCCTCTCAACCCTCTGCGCCGCTGGTACCGCGGCCGGCGTTCTTGTCCACGCCGTTCGTTCCGCGGCAGACGGTCGAGAGGATGAATCTGGTTTTCATTACACCGAGGCGCTTGCGGACACCCGCCACGCGTCCCCCGCCACCCCGACGCACGTAACGTCGGCGCCATTACAGCGCCAGTGAGCCAAGAGTGGTCTGCGGTGATCGCAGATCGCCCTCACCCCGACGGAGCCTCTCCTGCAATTAGTTTGCCTGCTTCGATCGATAAGTAATTTCACGTACGCGAATCAGGGCAAAGTCGGCCAAATGCCCGAACGCCCGTATCCGTTTTTTGAATTCTACGAGGGAAAGTTCGCCTCCTCGGCACTCGTGTCACGCCGTAATGGCGGAATTTCGTAGCGGCCGCACGACGCGCGATCTTAACGTAAAAATGCTTGCGTCGCGGATCGCACCGAAAAGGGTAACTGCCCCATCGACGCGGACTCGTCCGCTTCTTCCCACGCCACTGTTCCCACGTCTCATGTCGGCACCCACTCTTGCCGGGCACACCTTCGCTAGCGATCGGCCGAATTTCTCGGTCGCGTCGGAGCGTACCCACGGCACGAAACCTGCACCGGTGACCTTTGATGGTCATATGCAAATTAATGACAGGGGTCACCCGGAGACGTCGCCCGCCACGCTCGCGAGCTGAGTCCGATTCAATTCGACGTTCTGTTCATTCTCTTTTGGTCCAGGTTCACGTTGTAAGAAAGTTGTAACGCGCCCTTCACCCGGCGCACGTCCCTACACCACCCATCTGCTTCTTGTTTCGGCGCATCTCGCCCTTTGCCAGGCGGGAAGGATGCACCGAAGTGGCGGTAGCTTGTCGAAAATCTTCCGGTCTATTTTCCGTTCGCAACCGCGGGCGCGCCGACCGGCAGTTCTGACGACCGCCCTTCTCCCCGGTTGTTCACCCATGCATTGGTATTGCGTCCACACTCGACCCAAGAAGGAACCCCAGGTCGTGGATTACTGCCGCAACATGCTTGGATTGGAGACCTACTACCCGCGGCTGCGACAGCAAAAGACGATCCGCCGCGTCCGGCGGGTGGTGACGAACCCCCTTTTCCCGCGCTATTTCTTCTGCCGGTTCGATGCGCCCACGTCGTATCGGCAAGTTCGTTACGCGCCCGAGACGATCGACATCGTCCACGTCGGCCGCCATCCCGCCGTCGTCAATCCCTCCTTGATCGACGAATTGAAGCAGTGGGCCGGTGATGCCGTCGACGTCGTCACGCTCCAACCCACACTGCGCCCGGGCGACCGCGTGGAGATCACCGACGGACCGATGCGCGGTCTTTCAGCCGTGATCCTGCACGCGAGTGAGGATCGTGACCGGGTCGCGATCCTGCTCTCCATTCTCGAGTGTGGCGCCCAAATGACCATCAGCCGCTCGGGACTCAAGCGCCTCTCGTAAGCGCTTTTTTTCGCACTCTTGGTGCAAATTGATTTCTGCGGCCCCAACCGCAGTTCGGACTGCCTCGCATGTTCCACGAAACCCTAGGGAGCGCTGCTCCCCTTCCCCGCTGGAAGCGGTCGATCGATCTCGCTTGCTGCGTGTTCGCCCTTCCGTTCCTCGCCCTGTGCGCCGCGTTGGTCGCGATCCTGATGTCCATCTCGTCACGCGGACCAATCTTCTTCCGTCAGGACCGCGTCGGTTACAAAGGACGCCGATTCCGGCTCTACAAGTTCCGGACGATGCATGTCGCCGTGGAAACGGCCTCTCACCAGGCGCATTTCGCGGCGCTCGTCCAGTCGAACGCCCCCATGCAAAAAATGGATTCGCGGCGCGATTCCCGATTGATTCCGGGTGGCTGGTTGATCCGGGCGTCCGGGCTCGATGAACTCCCTCAGATTCTGAATGTTTGGCAGGGCGACATGAGCATTGTCGGCCCCCGGCCCTGCATCCCCTACGAATACGAGCAGTACACGGCCGAGCAGCGGGCGCGGTTTGATGCCGTTCCCGGGCTCACCGGCTTGTGGCAGGTTTCCGGCAAAAACCGGACCACGTTCAACGAGATGATCTCGCTCGATATCGCCTATGCCGGTCGGAAGTCAGCCTGGCTCGACCTCAAGATCATCGCCCTTACCCCTTTCGCGCTCGCGGTCCAGATCCTCGATACGCGCCGTGGACGACGCTCGTCCGCGGCCAAGATCCCCGTGCGCGAACCGCAGGCAACTTCTCCCGTTCAAAACACCACATAACCTATCCAGCCCTTGGCAGATAAATCACATGAATAAGCGCATTAACGTCGGCGTTGTCGGCTGCGGCTACTGGGGCCCCAATTTGATCCGGAATTTCCGGTCGATTCCGGGCTGCCACCTCAAAGTCATCTGCGACATCAACCAGGACCGGCTGAATCACCTCAGCTCGCTCTATCCGGGCGTGGAGACGGAAACGAATTTCGAGCGGATCGTGAAGAATCCTGACATCGATGCGGTCGTGGTGGCCACATCGGTCCGGATGCATTTTCCCATGGCCAAGGCCTGCCTGCTGGCCGGGAAACACACTCTCATCGAGAAGCCAATGGCCGCATCAACGGCTGAGGCCGAGGAACTGATCGAAATCGCCCAGCGCAAGGGGCTCGTCCTCATGGTCGGCCACACCTTCCTCTATTCGGCGCCTGTCCGCAAAATCAAGGAGATCGTCGATAACCGCGACATCGGTGAACTGCGGTACATTTCCTCCCGCCGGCTGAACCTCGGTCTCTTCCAAAAGGACATCAATGTCGCCTGGGATTTGGCCCCGCACGATATTTCAATCATTTTGTATATCATGCAGGAGCTGCCCTACAGCGTGAACTGCCGTGGCGGCGCCCACGTGACCGCGGGAATCGAGGATGTCACCTCGATGAGCCTCCATTTCAGCAAGGAGCGCTCCGCGATCATCCACAGCAGCTGGCACGACCCGCGCAAGGTTCGCGAGATGACGATCGTCGGCAGCAAGCGAATGATCGTGTACGACGACATCGCGCCGCAGGAGAAGATCAAGATCCACGATGTCCGCGTCGAACGCCCGCCGCATTACGACACGTTCGCCGAGTTCCATTACGCGTACCATTACGGCGACACCTACAGCCCCTTCGTCAAGCAGGACGAGCCGCTGAAAACCGAATGCAATCATTTCATCGATTGCATTCGCGACGGCGGAACGCCGCTGACGAACGGCCACAACGGCCTGGAAGTCGTCCGGATTCTCGAAGCCGCCAGCGAATCTTTGAAGCAAAACGGAGCGCCGGTTGACCTGTGGACGCAGGCTCCGGCCGGCCAGTCGCAGCATCCATTTCCGTTCCGTTACCAAGCGGAACCCGCCCCGGCCAATGGTCGCAGCAGCAACGGAGCGGCCAAGAATGGGCAATCGACGGCGCCATTCCAGATGAAGAACGGTCGCAAATCGACCACGACCGCCCCGTTTGCCAACGGAAAGAACGGCGTCCGCGCCACCGCGGCGGGAAAGTAACCCGCCGCGGAACGGACTGTTTCGCCCGAGCGCCAGCTGGGCGAAAAGTCCCCTCCCTGCCCGCATTTTGTCCGGGCGCACTCCTGGACAATCGCGGGCTTAATCCGCTCCGGACTCGAACTTCAATCACATTGCATCTCGGGACATGACGCCCCCTTCCAATCCGAACCAGCAGATCGCGGCGAACGTCAAACTCGGCCAGGGCGTTCGCATTTTCGGTTTCACGAATCTCTACGGCTGCGAAATCGGCGACGAGACAAAGATCGGGACCTTCGTTGAGGTCCAGAAGGGCGCAAAGATCGGAGCCCGATGCAAGATTTCGAGCCACTCGTTCATCTGCGAGGGTGTGACCATCGAGGACGAGGTCTTCATCGGACACGGTGTGATGTTCACCAACGACCTGTTCCCCCGGTCAACCAATCCCGATGGCAGTCCGCAGACGGACTCGGACTGGACCTGCCTCAAGACCCTCGTGAAGCGAGGGGCGTCGATCGGTTCCGGAGCAACGCTTCTCTGCGGCATCACCATTGGTGAACGCGCGCTGGTGGGCGCCGGCGCCGTGGTCACGAAGGACGTGCCGGACGGCGCGGTTGTCGTCGGCAACCCCGCCCGGCCCGTGCGCTCGACTGCCCGCGCGTGAACTTCCAACGACGCCAACACGACACCACAGCTTACATTCCCTCATGAACCAGACCCTCGTGCCGTTTCTCGATCTTCGGGCCCAACATGACCCTCTCCGCGCCGAGTTGCTTGCCGCGATTGAGCAGGTCATCGACAGCAGCGCCTTCGCCGGCGGTTCGTTCGTCGCCAAATTCGAGGAGGACTTCGCGGCGTTCTGTCGAACGCGCCACGCCATCGGTGTTGGCAACGGAACCGACGCGCTTTGGTTCGCTCTGCTGGCCCTCGGCGTCGGCCCGGGCGACGAGGTGATCACGGTGCCGGCAACGTTCATGGCGACGGCCGAGGCGATCAGCTTTTGCGGTGCCCGGCCGGTATTCGTCGATATCGACGAAAAAACCTACACGATGAACCCCGAGCTGATCGAGCAGTCGATCACCCCTCGGACCAAGGCGATCATCCCCGTCCATCTCTACGGACAGATGGCCGACATGGATCCGATCATGGAGATCGCTCACCGTCATCGGCTCGCCGTCGTGGAGGACGCCTGTCAGGCCCACGGTGCCGAATACAAGGGACGGCGCGCCGGCTCGATCGGTCACGCCGGCTGCTTCAGCTTCTATCCCGGCAAGAACCTCGGCGCGTTGGGTGAGGCCGGCGGCGTCGTCACCAACGACCGGACACTCGCGGAAAAGATCAAGGTCTTGCGCGACCATGGCCAGGAAACCAAATACCACCACTCGGTCATCGGATGGAACGGCCGGATGGATGGAATCCAGGGCGCGGCACTCCGGATCAAGCTCCGCTCGCTCGATGCCGGAAACGCGGCCCGCCGCGTCCATGCCCGGCAGTACGACGAACTGCTCGCCGACGTTGAGGGAGTGACAACCCCAGCGGTGGCGGCCAACAACGTGTCGGTTTACCACATCTACCCCATCCGGGTTCCGGCGCGTGACGAAGTGCTGCAGGCACTCGTACAACGTGGCATCGGCTGCGGCATTCATTATCCGAAGCCGGTTCACCTCCAAAAGGCCTACGAGCATCTCGGTTACGGTCCCGGCTCCTTCCCCGTGACGGAACGCTGCGCGAATGAGGTGCTCTCGCTGCCGATGTTCCCCGAGCTCAAGCCGGCCCAGGTGGAAATCGTGGTCCGCGAACTCAAGTCCGTGCTCGACCTTCGCCCTCAGCTGGAGCCAACGGGTGCCTAAGACTGCTCCATCCGCCGCCACGTCCTTCGGGACGGGCGATACGGCGATCCGTCGTATCGACCCGTTCGACGGCACCGAATGGGCCGAGTTGACCAATCGATTCGGCGCGTCGGTTTTCCATTCGAGCGAATGGGGCCGCGTCCTGCACAACACCTATGGCTATCGTCCCGTCTATTTTGTCCTCGGAGGGTCGAAGGTGAGTGTCGGCGCGATTCTGCCGGTGATGGAGGTGGACAGCTGGCTGACGGGGCGCCGGGGCATCGCCCTTCCGTTCACCGACGAATGCGACGGCTGCGGCGACGCCGGAGCGCGTATGCGGTCGATGTTCGACGCCGTAGTGTCCTACGGCCGGGAGCGAAAGTGGCGATATTTCGAATGTCGCGGAACGCGAACGCTGGCTCCCGATGCTCCGCCTTCACTGTCATTCCACGGTCATCGCCTCGATCTGCGCCGGAGCGAGGCGGAACTCCTTCGCGGCATCGAAAGCTCCGGTCGCCGCGCCATCCGCAAAGCGCAGGAAAGCGACCTCAGCATCGAGATTTCCGGTGAAGAGGAGGCGGTTCGGGCCTTCTACGGGCTGCTCGGCCTGACGCGAAGGCGCCACGGGCTCCCGCCGCAGCCGTGGCGATTTTTCCGCGAGATCCAGCGTCAGCTGCTGGCCAAGGGCCGAGGCTGCGTGGTGCTGGCGCGTCGGCAGGGACGTGCGATCGCCGGCGCCGTGTACCTCCATTCGGGACGGACCGTGCTCTATAAGTTCGGCGCGTCCGACGAAACCCAGCAACAGTACCGCGGAAACAATCTGGTGATGTGGGAGGCGATTCGCTGGCACGCCGCGCGCGGGTTTGAATCCCTCGATTTCGGACGAACCTCGCTCGGGAACTCCGGCCTGCGCGCCTTCAAGCAGGCCTGGGGCACGCAGGAGTATCCGATCAACTACTGCAAATTTGATTTTCGCGCCAACGCGTTTGTCGCGGATTCCGATCGGTCCACCGGCTGGCACGCGGCGATATTCGGGCGGCTGCCCTTATCGGTCTCCCGGCTCGTCGGTGCCGTGCTGTACAAGCATATCGCTTAAACCGGAACCTCGCTCCCGCGATCGTATCGTAGGTGACGCCCCCGCCACTTCGCAACGAGCACCAACCGACTAGTTTCGCCTCCGTAATGCCCGCGCAACCGCCGCCCTCGCCCGCTCCCGCCCTGGGATTGGCCGACATTTACTACATCGTCTTTCGCCACAAGTGGAAGATCATGCTGTGTGCCGTCGTCGGCATCGCGGCTGCGGCAGTGGTCTTCAAGACGCAGCCGCCGTCGTTTGAGTCCTCCGCCCGGCTCTTCATCCGGTACGTCCTCTCGGACCGGCAGATCAGCGCGGTCGGTGGCGACGTGCCGAAGTCTCCCGACCAGCGCGGTGAGACGATCATGAACTCGGAGATCCAGATCCTCACGAGCGCTGACGTGGCGAAGCAGGTCGCGGAGGCGATCGGTCCGCAGCGTATTCTCGCCAAGCTCGGCGGCGGCTCGGACGTCAATCTCGCGGCGGCCATGGTCCGCAAGAACACTCAGGTGGAAATTCCACCGCAAAGCAGCGTCATCCACATCACATTCAAAAGTCCGGACCCGCAGCTCGTGCAGCCCGTCCTCAACGAGCTGGTTCAACGATATCTCAAGATGCATCGCGACGTGCACCTCTCCGCGGGCATCGTCGGCGACTTCCTGACCCAGGAAACCGACCAACTGCGGGCGCGGCTTGCCCAGACGGAAGACGATCTCCGCAAGGCGCGGGCGAACGCGGGAATCGTTTCGTCGATCGACGACACGAAACACACGTACAGTGAGCAAATCGCCTCGATCAACCTCGAGATCTTCAATGCGCAGGCGGAACTCGCGGAGAAGACTTCCGCCCTCAAGGAGCTGACGAAACTCGAGCGAGGGGCGACACCTGCCCCGGCAGCGGTGGCAAAAGGCTCGCCTACGCCTGCCCCCGCCCCGCGCGTGCCCGGCGACACGGTCGACGATTACCGAGGCACCGTTGCCCGGTTGGCCTATCTGCGGAAAACGGAGTCCGAACTCCTCCTGCAATTCACGTCGACGAGTTCGCGGGTGAAGGACGTCCAGGCACAAATCGCCTCTTCGGAAACGAAGAAGCATCAGCTCGAACACGATTACCCCCAGCTCCTTCAGACCGAGGTGGCCACTGCGCCGGCGAACAATGGGGCCACGCCGAGCAAGCGTCCCAATCTCATGGATGAGGCCGCCGACATCGCGGCGCTCGAGGCCAAAATCAAGGTTCTGCAATCACAGCTCGAGGACGTCACCGCCAAGGCCAACAAAGTCGGCCAGGCCGAGGTGAACATTTCGGAGCTCCTGCGTCGCAAGGAACTCGACGAAACCAATTACAAACACTTCCAGGAAAGCCTGGAACAGTCCCGCCTCGACGAGGCGCTCGGCAACGGTCGGGTTTCGAACATCACGATGATCGAAGCGCCCACCCCGCCGGCGAGCGACGCGACGAAAATCTACAAGCTGCCCGGCATGGTCCTGTTTGGCGGCCTGGCGCTGGGGCTCGGATGGGCGTTCGCAATCGAACTCTATCTCGACCGCACCATCAAACGCCCGGTCGACATTGAACGCCATTTCCGGATTCCGTTGTTTCTCTGCCTGCCTCGGATCAAGGCGCTTCGGAACAAAACCCAAAACCGCACGCCGGCGCTGCAAGACGGAGCGCCCGCGCTTGCGGCCGGGAGCAAGGCACCTCCTGACGGAGCCATTGTCCCGGACTCAAATGGCGCCGAGCCGGACCCGCTCCGCATTTATCACGAAACCCTGCGGGACCGCCTGATCGGGTTCTTCGAAAGCATCAATCTCACCCACAAGCCGAAGCTTGTCGGAGTAACCAGCGTGGGCCGCGGCGCCGGCGTGACAACCACGGCGGCCGGCCTGTCGCAAAGTCTCTCCGAAATCGGCGAAGGCAACGTCCTCCTCGTGGATATGACCGCCGGCCAGGGCTCGGCGCGGCAATTCTTGAAAGGCAAGCCGGTGCCCGATCTCGACGACCTGCTCGCATCGCGTGATGGCGCGGATGACGAATCGCGGCTTTACGTCGTCGCGGCGGACTCCAACAGCGAGCGGCTGTCGCGCAATTTGCCGCAACGGTTCACCAAGCTCGTGCCGAAGCTGAAGGCCAGTGACTTCGATTACATCATCTTCGATATGCCGCCGGTGAGTCAGATCAGCATTACGCCACGGCTCGCGAGCTTCATGGACATGGTGCTCGTCGTCATCGAGTCGGAGAAAACCGACCGAGACGTCGTCGATCGAGCGACGAGACTCCTCGCCCAGTCGAAAGCCCATGTCGGTGCCGTCCTGAACAAGACGCGCACCTACGGCCCCTCCCCGCTCCAGCAGGAGTTTCTTTACGGCACCTGAATTCAGGGTTGCCGTCCACCAAGAGTATTTTCGTCGACGCCGGCCACCTTCCCCAGGGCCGGAACGATGCTGCACGCCATGCCCGATCACCGCCCGCCGTTACCATCCGTCCGACGACATGCTTACCCACGTCTACTACAACCTCAAACCATACGTTCCCTGGCAGGTGCGCCTGGCTGTTCGGCGAATTGTGGCGCGACGCAAACGGCGTCAGCACGCGAGCACCTGGCCAATTGACCCCACCGCCGCAAAACGTCCGGCCGGCTGGCCCGGCTGGCCCGACGGAAAGAAATTCGCGTTCGTCATCACGCACGATGTCGAGGACGTCATCGGCGTGCAGAAATGCCGCGACTTGTTCTCGCTCGAACTCGCCCATGGCTTCCGGTCCTCATTCAATTTCATTCCCGAAGGTCCGTATCGTGTGTCGCCCGAATTGCGGAACGAGCTCACGCGCGCCGGATTCGAAGTGGGAATCCACGACCTCCGCCACGATGGCAAGCTGTTCCGCTCCCGCCACGAGTTCCGGCAGAGTGCCGAGCGAATCAATGGCTATATTCACCAGTGGTCCGCGAGTGGATATCGCTCCGGTTTCATGCTCCGCCAGCTCGATTGGCTGCACGATCTCGCCATCGTTTATGACGCCTCGACGTTCGACACCGATCCCTTCGAACCACAACCCGACGGCGCCGGGACGATCTTTCCCTTCTGGATTTCCCACCCCGATGAGAAAGCGACCGGGCGCGGAGTTTCCGGCCGCGGATACGTCGAGCTTCCCTACACGCTGCCGCAGGATTCGACGCTTTTCCTGGTTCTCCGCGAGACCTCGCCGGAGATCTGGCTGCGGAAACTCGACTGGATTGCCAGCCATGGCGGCATGGCTCTCGTAAACGTCCATCCGGATTACGTGAATTTCTCGAACCGCCGAACGCGACGCGAATTCCCGGCTACCCACTACGCCGAATTGCTCCAGCATGTGACGGCGAAATATGCGGAGGAGTTCTGGAATCCTTTGCCCCACGAATTGGCTGCTTGGTTCAAAAAGACGCATGATTGCGGAATTGTCGCACGCTGAGCCCGTCGCCCCGGGCGATACGGCCGCCACAACCGCCCTGCGGGGCCGGAATGCCGCCGTCGTCGTCTATTCGACCTACCCGGCCGATCCGCGCGTGCATCGCGCGACGGAGGCACTGATCGAAGCCGGAATGCACGTTGACGTCTTCTGCATCACCGGTGGCGCCAATGTTCCCCGACACGAATGTGTCGGTGCCGCCAACGTTACCCGCAGCGCGATCACGCACCAGCGGGAGACCAAGATTCGATATCTTCTGAACTACGGACGGTTCCTCGCCGGCGCCTTCTGGTATTTGGCCCGTCGCGCCTTGTCGAAGCGGTACGCCGTCGTGCATGTCCACAACATGCCGGACGTCCTGGTGTTCTGCGCTCTCATCCCCAAGCTCCTTGGCGCCCGGGTGATCCTCGACCTCCACGACCCGATGCCCGAACTGATGGTGGCGATCTACGGGATGGATGAACGAAGCGCATTCGTACGACTGCTTCGGATATGCGAACGGTTCAGCATCGGCTTCGCCGATCTGGCGATCACCCCGAACATCGCCTTCAAGGATCTCTTCATTTCCCGAAGCTGCCGCTCCGAAAAGATGCACATCGTGATGAACTCCCCCGAGGAGTCCATTTTCCGCATCGAACAACGCGCATCGGGCCGCCGTGCTGATGATACGTTCCGGATCATGCATCACGGCTCCATTGTGCATCGGCATGGGGTCGATCTCCTCGTGCAGGCGGTGGCGCAGATCCGCTCCTCAATTCCCGGGGTTCGTCTCGACATTTACGGAAATGCCACGCCCTTTCTCGATCTGGTGCTCGCGCTCGCCCAGCGCCTCAAGGTCGCGGACATTGTCACATATCACGGCGCCAAGGATCCGGCGGGCATTGCGGACGCGATCCGCCAGGCGGATTTGGGCGTCGTACCCAACCGTCGTTCGGTTTTCACCGACACCAATTTTCCCACGCGGATCTTCGAGTATCTCGCCCTGGGTTGTCCGGTGATCGCGCCGTCGACCAAAGGAATCCGGGACTATTTTGCTGAAGGCGAACTGCTCATGTTCGAACCGGGCAACCTGAACGATCTGGTCGCAAAAATCCGCCACGTCTGGAGCCTACCGTCGGAAACGCAGCAAGTGGCGGCGGAGGGCCAGAACGTGTACCGGGCCCATCTCTGGACCCAGGAAAAATCAGCATTTGTCCAGTCGGTCAGCCGGCTTCTCCTCCCGGCCCCGGGCCGGCGCGTGTAATTGCATCCCTTGTTTCCCATGAAAATCAGCATCTTTGGACTCGGCTACGTCGGCTGTGTCGGCGTCGGCTGCTTTGCCCGCCGCGGTCACCAGATCATCGGAGTCGACCCGCAGGCCTCCAAGGTCGAGTACATCAACTCCGGCCGCCCGACGATCATCGAAAAGGGTATCGACGAACTCATGGCCGAGCAGCATGCCGCCGGCCGGATCTCCGCCACCGCCGACCGGGTCGAAGCGGTCCGGCTGACCGAGCTTTCCTTTATCTGTGTCGGCACCCCTCCGACACGGAACGGCCACCTCGACCTCTCGGCCATCAACCGCGTCGCGGAGGATATCGGTCGCGGACTGAAGACCAAGACTTCGCGCCATGTCATCGCCATCCGTTCCACGGTCCTTCCGGGAACGAACGAGAAGGTCAGCGAGATCATCGCCCGGATCTCCGGTCGCACGCCCGGCGTCGATTTCGCGGTGGTTTCCAATCCCGAATTCCTGCGCGAAGGAACTTCGATCGAGGATTTCGAAAACCCTCCCTTCACCCTGCTCGGCTCCGACCACGAGTGGGCGATCGAGGTCATGCGGGCGGCATACGCCGGATTGAGCGCCCCCGTCATTGTCGCCGTGCCTCGCGTCGCCGAACTGATGAAGTATGTCTGCAACTCGTTCCACGCGCTGAAAATCACGTTTGCGAACGAGGTGGGAAACATCTGCCACCAGCTCGGCATTGACGGCCAGCAGGTCATGGAGATCTTCTGCCGCGACACGAAGCTCAACATTTCCCGGGCGTATTTGAAACCCGGATTCGCCTACGGCGGTTCCTGCCTGCCGAAGGACTTGAAGGCGCTCCAGACGATCGCCCACGATCATTATCTGAGCTGCCCGGTCCTCGAAAGCATCGAGCGCAGCAACGAACACCAGAAGGAGCTGGCGCTGAAGGAAATTCAGCGACACGAGTGCCACAAGGTCGCATTTCTCGGCCTGTCGTTCAAGCCCGGCACCGACGATCTCCGCGAGAGCCCGATCATCGACGTGATCGAGCGCCTTCTCGGAAAGGGTTACGACATCCAGGTCTACGATCGCCACGTCCATCTCTCACGTCTCGTGGGCGCGAACCGCGAGTACATCCTGCAGAAAATCCCGTTCATCTCCCGCTTCATCAGCGACAATCTCGAGAGCGTGATTGCCCACGCGGATCTGATCGTCGTGGTGAACAAGGAGCCGGGACTGAAAGAGGCGCTGCTGGCTCTCGCCGGCAACAAGCCGATCTACGATCTCGCCAATCTCGGTCTGAACCGTCCCGCCATCGCCGCAACGCCCCCGGCCGCCAACCTCCATCCCGACGTCGCGCCGTCAGCGCAAACCCTCGCCGCAGTGGCGGGTGCCGCCTGATTCGGGATTTTCCTGAGCCTGTCCCCCTTCCCGCATGAACCGGCTTGTCATCGAAGCGGACCGCACGGAGCGCCAATATTGGCGCGATCTTTGGCGGTATCGTGAGCTCTTCTATTTCCTCGCCTGGCGCGACCTCCTGGTCCGCTACAAGCAGACCGTGATCGGCGTCGCCTGGTCGGTCATCCGTCCGCTCCTGACGATGCTCGTGCTGACGATCGTGTTCGGAAAATTCGGGCACATGCCGTCGCCCGGCGTGCCCTATCCGCTGCTCGTCTTCTGCGGCATGCTACCGTGGCAATTCTTCTCCACCGCGCTTTCGGAAAGCGGCAACAGCCTGGTGGCGAATACGAACCTGATCTCGAAGGTCTATTTTCCCCGCTTGGTTGTTCCGGCGAGCAGCATCATCACGAGCTTCGTGGATTTCTCGATCTCCGCCGTATTCCTCGCCCTGCTGATGATCTGGTACCACTTCACCCCCGCGGCGACGGTATTTCTCCTTCCGTTCTTCATCGCGCTGGCGTTCGCGCTTTCGTTTGGCGCCGGCCTCTGGATCGCGTCGTTGATGGTCCATTACCGCGATTTCCGTTTCATCGTCCCGTTCATCGTCCAGTTCGGCCTCTACATCTCATCCGTTGGCTTCCAGACGAGTTCGGTGGTCCCGGCAAAGTACCGGCTGCTCTATTCGATCAATCCCATCGTGGGGATTATCGACGGGTTTCGCTGGTGCATCCTGGGCGCATCCCAGCCGCTCTACCTTCCCGCGCTCGGCCTGTCGCTCGCCGCGACCATTCTCCTCATCATCACGGGCCTGCGCTTCTTCCGCGGCACGGAGCGGACGTTTGCCGACATCATTTGAACTTCTCCCACTGACATGACCGCTTCCGCGATCTCCGTCGAAAATCTCGGCAAACGCTACGTCATCGGCCACCAGAAGTCGAAGGATGACGGTCTGCGCCACGCGCTGGAGCAACTCGCCCGCGCTCCCGCGCGCTGGTTCCAACGTGGGTCCGTTCGCGCCACCCGCCCGGCCAAAAGGGAATTCTGGGCCCTGCGCGATGTCTCCTTCGACGTGAAACCAGGGGAAGTGCTCGGCATCGTCGGCCGCAATGGCGCCGGCAAGAGCACGCTCCTCAAGCTGCTCAGCCGGATCACGGCGCCGACGGAGGGGCGGATTCAGCTCGAAGGCCGCGTCGCCAGCCTCCTCGAGGTCGGAACGGGATTTCATCCCGAACTCACCGGCCGCGAGAACATTTTCCTGAATGGCGCGATCCTCGGAATGACCCGCGTGGAAATCAAAAGGAAGTTCGACGAGATCGTCGCGTTCTCCGAGGTGGAGAAGTTCCTCGATACGCCGGTGAAGCGTTACTCGAGCGGGATGTACGTGCGGCTCGCGTTTGCCGTCGCCGCCCACCTCGAACCGGAGATCCTGATTGTCGACGAGGTCCTGGCGGTGGGTGACGCGCAGTTCCAAAAGAAGTGCCTCGGCAAGATGCGCGATGTCTCCGCCCGCAGCGGCCGCACGGTCCTGTTCGTCAGCCACAATATGGGCGCCCTCGCGAACCTTTGCGACAGCGCCTGCTGGCTCGAAAAGGGCCGCGTCCGGCAGGTCGGGCCAACCCGTTCCATCATCAACGACTATTTGACCCAGAACGGACCGAGCCGTGATCGGGTGCTGCCACTTGCGTCGCTGCCGCGCACGTCGGGCGGCGACGGCCGCCTGAAGCTCACGGGGATCGAGTGGCTCTCGGATTTTCCGCTCCGCCATGGCGAACCCATGCGGGCACGCATCGATTTCGAAACCTACAGCGCGATCGAAGATGTGACCATCGGGCTCGGATTCGCGAATATCGAGGGAACCCGCCTGCTCACCTACGACAGTGATTTCGTGGACGGCACACGCCCCACCCTCCGGCAGCCGGGCCGGCATTCGGTCGTTGTCACGATTGACTCGCTTCCGCTCGCGCCGGGTGTCTTCAACCTGGATCTGGGCGGTAAATCCAGCGACAATCACAGCCTCGACTACCTCCCGGGCGCGGCGCAGCTCGAGGTCATCCCGGGGCCGTCCACGCCGGGCTCGATTGTGCGACCTGACGGCGGAGTTCGCCTGAGCGGCGGCTGGTCCTGGGACATCGCCGAGGAACCGGCCGTGCTTCCGGCCTAGCCGTTCCGGCGGATTCGCTGCGACCGTTCGGAAAGCACGCCTGTGAGTTCGACCGCCAACACCGCGACCATCGACGGGGTGCCGCTCAGCCCGCCCGCCCGGCTGAAGCGCTCCTGCCGCAGCCTGTATGAGGCACTCCCGCTCGCCCTCGCCTGGTGCCGCCGGGGTCGCCCGCGGCACGTGTTCCGTTTCGACGGCGGCATTGGCGACGAATTCCTGTGCACCGCCGTGACACGCGAGCTGAAGCGGCGGCACCGCGGCAGTATCTGGATGCTCACGGACTATCCGGAGTTGTTTCGCCATAACCCGGACGTGGCTCTCACTGCGCGCAAGAATTGCCGCGGAGTCCGGCGTTTTCTCGAGACGTTCGGCATTTCAACGCACAAGCTGGCCTACGCCCCGCACGTCAACGGTCGCGACGTCCAGCCGCAACGTCACGTGATCACCAGCCTCTGCCAGAGCCTGGACCTCGACGGAATCGTGACCAAGCGGCCGTACCTGTTTCTCCGGCCGGACGAGATTGCCGCCGGACGCATCGCGCCCCGCCAGATCGCGGTCCAGAGCTCCGGACTGGCCGCCAAATATGCGGCCCTGACCAAGGAATGGTATCCCGACCGTCTGCAAAAGGTCGTGAACCACTTTCGTTCGGCCTACACCTTCGTCCAGGTCGGTTCCGGCCGTGACCCGCTTCTCGACGGTGTCGTGGATATGCGTGGCCGGACCTCGATCCGTCAAACGGCCGCCATCCTCCACCAATCGATCGTCTTTCTCGGGCTGGCCGGGTTTCTCCAGCATCTAGCCCGCAGCGTCGAATGCCGCTCGGTCATCATCTATGGCGGCCGCGAACTGCCGACCCAGACCGGCTATACCTGCAACGAGAACGTGACGCACCAACCCGCGTGCTCTCCCTGCTGGATCTACGAGCGCTGCGAACATGACATCATGTGCATGGATGCGGTTACGACTGACATGGTCACGACTGCCACGGAGCGGCAGATCGACCGGTACGGCTCTCCGCTGCCGGAAGACACGGAATGTCTGTAGTTGTCTGGAGGATGGAAAATATGGATTCGAACGAGGTCAGTCGATCAGCGACCCTCGCCGAGCCGCTGCCCTCTCCCGCTGCTGTTGGCACCGCCTCCGCGAAATCAGCCGCCCAGGGCCGGGTGCCGCGGGAGGCTTGGCTCGGCCGAAACCAGCCCAACGCATTGAATTTTCTTCGGCTCGTGTTCGCCGCCGTCGTCGTCTTCAGCCACACGTGGGCGTTTGGTGGAATGGGCTCCGATCCGGCCGCCAGTATCTTCTCCGTGTATGGAGGGACCGCCGGCATCGCGGTCAACGGCTTCTTCCTCATCAGCGGTTTCTTGATCGTCGGTAGTTGGGAATCGCGGCGGTCGGCCGAAAAGTACGTCCAGGCGCGCGTGATGCGGATCTGGCCCGCCTTTGCCGTCGCCTTCGTCATTTCCGCCCTCCTGACCGCCGCCTCCGCCGGTCGCGACTCCTGGGCGTATCTCCGCTCAATTCCGCTCCAAAGCTGGTGTGTTGGAATCTTTACGCTGGATCCGCTCCCCCTGAACCGCGCCCTTGCCTTTTCCCACAATCCCTACCCTCACACGGTAAACGGACCGATGTGGACAATTCATATTGAGTTCTGCTGTTATCTCGCCGTGGCGTTGGCCGGATCGCTTGGCCTGTTCCGACGGCGCACTCTCATCCTTCTTTTCTCGGCGCTCGTGACCGCGTTTGCCGTGCGTGAGCAAGCTGTGATTCCCGATCTTGCCTGGATGCGTTGGGCGCGATTCGCCTCTTTTTTCAGTGCCGGCGCGGTGTTCTACCTCTATCGGGACACGATCATTCGCAGCAAATGGATCGCTCTCTTGGCGGTCGCACTCCTCTGCGTTCCCCGGTTGATTCCTCCGACGCTCAGCACGCCCTACGCGGGCGGCTATCTATTGTTTTATTTTGCTTTCGGTGCTCCCGCAGCCATCCGAGCGATTGGCGCGCGCAATGATATTTCTTATGGCCTATATCTATACGGAGGCCTGGTTCAACAGGTACTCTTCGCCTTCATTGTGGCGAAATCACTTCACGTAAACCCGTATACCGTGTTCGCCGTCAGCCTCGCCCTGGCCATCGCACTTGGATGGGCAAGTTGGCTGTGGATCGAGAAACCAGCGAAGAAATGGAGCAAGCTGCTCCAGATCAGCTAGCGCAACCGTCAGAGCAGATGATTATGAAGTCGGAAAGCGTCATTGCGCGCGTGCCGCGCGCAACCGACCGCCCAGCCCCGCGCCGTTATGCCTTTCTCGACGGCATGCGCGGCCTATCTGCACTCTACGTCGTTTTTCATCATATGTATATGATGGCCGGCGACCGCATCTCGACGGCGTGGAGGCCGTGGCTTTCCTGGATGGGGTATGGATCATGGGCCGTCTGTGTATTTATCGTCTTGTCGGGTTTTTGCCTGATGTTGCCGGTGGCGCAGGCGGACACCGGCCATATCCCCGGAGGCGCATGGTCCTATTTTAAACGGCGCTCCCGCCGTATCCTGCCGCCCTACTATGCGGCGCTCGTCCTGGCGCTCGCCGTCATTGGCGCCATTCCCGCCGCGTTCGAAGTCAGTCCGACGGCCCCGGGACCGGCGGTCGTCCTTTCTCAACTTCCCGCCTTTACTGCTCCGGTGCTCGTTTCGCACCTGTTGTTGATCCACAACCTATCCCCACTCTGGATTTATCGCATCAACGGCGCATTTTGGTCCGTCGCGACCGAATGGCAGATCTACTTCATCTTCCCCTTCCTGTTGCTGCCAGCATGGCGGCGCTTTGGCGTGACCGGGGGCGTCGCGATTGCGGCGTTGATCGGATACGGGATGGCCTTCCTGTTTCGGAACCAGCTCGCGACCTTCCAATTCGTGGCCCTTTTTGGGATGGGCATGGCCGCCGCGGAGATCATCACCCACCGCCCGGCGCGATTTCGCCCGGTATTCTTCGCGATCGTCACCAGCGTCTGCGTCGGACTCCTGATCGGCATTGCCCGTCTCTACCCCGTCGTTTTCGATCATTTCCATTCCGGCGAGATGCTGGTCGGGATCGCGGCCGCGAGTGCGATCACGTATTTTGCAGTGACGAACGACAGCGGCCGGCCCGCCTCATTCGGAAGAATCTTCGAAACTCGCGTCGCGCTCTGGCTCGGCAGCATCTCCTACAGCCTCTATTTGATGCACGGCACCGTGCTCGAAATCTTGCGCTACCTGATTCTCACGCGACTCGGCCTTTCGTTGCTCCCATTTGGGGTGATCGCGTTGCCGGCCGCGATCGGCATTTCGTACGGCTTCTTTCTCTGCTTTGAACGGCCCTTCTCGCGCTCACGCGGACGCCAAAGGCTTCCGCAGATGCCGAAAGCCGCCTCTTCGCTGCCACCGGTGGATCGGATGGCGCCCGCCAATTCCGTTTCCTCGCAACCGGTGATCTGAATACGGCCCGAGTGCTGTGGCATGTCTACGCGATCCAAAACGCGAGTGCTCTTTGTCGGACACGACGCCTCCCGCACTGGGGCGCCGATTCTGTTGCTGCATTTCCTGCGCTGGCTTTCCACGCAGGAAGGACCGGAATTCGAAATCCTCCTGAAGAACGGCGGTGAGTTGGTGCCCGAGTACGCGGCCATTGCGCCAACCCGCGTCCTGCACACCAGCGTTGGATCGAGCCTTCCCCGACGGCTGATCCGCCGTATCCAGCGGATGGTTCGAGGCGCCGAATCACGCGCGGCCGCATTGGCGCGGCGGTATCCCGCAAAATCCTATCCGCTGATCTATTCGAATACGGTCGCAAACGGCGATCTCGTCGGCCTGTTTGGTCGTCGCGGTCATCGGATCATTTGCCATGCCCACGAAATGCGATTCGGCATTGAACGCTGGGGCGGGCCCGCCGCGCAGGCCAGCGCCGCGTTCATCGACTCGCTGGTGGCGGCATCGAACGCGGTCAAGCGCGACGTCATCAACCAGCTCGGCGTCAGCGAGTCGAAGATCGAAGTGATTCACGAATTCGGTCAACCGGTGACCGCCACGTCGGCGGCCCAGTCCGCCAGTCGCGAGCGGGTTCGCCGGGAACTGGCGATTGGAGCCGACGATATTGTGGTCGGCATGTGCGGCACGATGGACTGGCGCAAGGGCGCCGACATCTTCCCGCTGCTCGCCCAGGCCGTGGTCCGGCGATCGACCGACCGAAATTATCGGTTTGTGTGGTTGGGGCAGCCTCCGGGTCCGATCGAAACGCTGCAATTGAATCACGACCGGACGTCCCTGGGTTTGGGCGACCGGATTCACTTTCTCGGCCAGGTCCCGAATCCTCAGGACTACATGAGCGCATTCGACATTTTTGCGCTCACCTCCCGGGAAGACCCGTGTCCGCTGGTCATGATCGAGGCAGGTTCGCTCGGACTGCCCATCGTGTGCTTCGCCGACAGCGGCGGCGCAACGGATTTCGTCGGGAATGATGCCGGCGCCATTGTGCCGTACCTGGATCTCGACGCGATGGCCGCGGCGATCGTTCGGTTGGGAGCCGACAAACTCCTGAGGACAACGCAGGGCCGGAACGGACAACTTCGTGCGGCCACGGGATTCACGCTGCAAACGCAGGCTCCCAAGCTTCTCGCCGTCATCGAACGTCATCTGGCCTGAGAATTCGACGCCATGACTGCGCTCTCCCAACCGGTTCTCGCTGACGCGCCGACGCCCACGCGTCATTCGGCTCGATTGGTGCAATTCGACAGCCTCCGGGGGCTCGCAGCGCTTTTCGTCGTATTTCACCATGCCTGCCTCACCTGCTGGCAGTTCCCGGCCGTCGCCATCAGTCCGGCACTCGCCCCATGGTTGGGCTGGCTGAAATACGGCCATTTCTCCGTGACGTTGTTCATCGTTCTTTCCGGATTTGTGATCATGCGCCCGCTCGTTTCCGAGGTGCGATCCCCATCGCCACGCCGGTTGTGGCGAAGTTTCTTCCAGCGCCGCGCCTTCCGGATCCTGCCGCCATATTACGTCGCCCTCGCCTGCTCGCTGGCACTCCTGGTGTGGTTTCATGGATGGAAAGGCCTGCGATTTCCCGACATCGTCGGTCACTTGTTGCTCGTGCACGACTGGGGCGTCGGCGCCTACCTGTCGATCAATGGACCGATGTGGTCGATCCCGGTGGAGTGGCATATCTACTTTCTCGTCCCGCTGGTGTTTCTGGGATGGCGAAAAATTGGCGTGGTGGCGACGACCCTGTTGGCGCTGGTAATCGGTTATGCCGTATTCTGGCTGATTCCGGACCCCGTCCTGCGCGACAGCGCCGCTCCGCATTTCTATGCCATTTTCGTGCTCGGAGGCGCGGCCGCGATCGTCGCCAGTCACATCGAAACCGGCGTGATTCGCGCCCCATCCTCTCCGGGTACGATCGTTCTGGCCGCCGGGGTAATCTGGGCGGCCAGCACCTTCATCCCAAGCTGGGATTCTTTTCTGCAAAACTATGCCTGGTGCGATCTCACCTTTGCCGTTTTTGCCTCACTCGCACTGGTGTTCCTGGCGATCGAGGCCTCATGGCTTCGCCGGCTCCTGAGCTTCCGGCCCTTGGTCGGACTTGGAACCATGTCGTACAGTCTCTACCTCATCCACGGGCCACTGCTGGGGTATTTTGACGGGAAGTTTGCCGGCAAGCACGGCATTCCCGCCGATCGAAAATTCATGCTGCTGAGTTTTGTGGCGGTGCCGATCATCCTCGTCGCCGCCTATATCTTCCACCGCGTCGTCGAGCGCCCCTTTTTGGCTTGGCGTCCCGTCTCCGCAAAGGTCCCGCACGGTCTGGATTCGGCGCAAGTTGGAGCACCGTCACATTCGGACGCGGCATCCGTGCGCGCCACCTGGGTTGGAAACGAGGAAAAACCCGTCCGCTGCTAGGTGTTCCCTCCGTGATCATGTTGGCCACCAGTGCTCCGGCGCCACGCCGGCACGACTCACCGCCGTCGCTCGAGGTCGCGATCATCATCTGCACCCGCGGGCGCCCGTTGGACCTTGCCAGCACGCTCGCTTCGCTCGCGGACGTTCAGGTACCGTCTTCATGGACGGTCGATCTGCTCATCGTCGAAAACGGCACCGACGAGGGTGCGCGCAAACTCGCGGGCGATTTCCGCCACTCCCGGATCACAGCGCGGCATGTGTTTGAACCCCAACCCGGCAAATCGAACGCCCTGAATCGAGCGCTCCGGGAAACCGCCGCAGCCCTGCTGCTTTTCACCGACGACGACGTGCGGTTTCCGAGTGACTGGATTGTCCGGATGTGCGAACCCATCGTTTCCGGCCGGGCCGATGCGGTTGCCGGTGGCGTCGTGCTCGCGCCGCATCTCCTGCGCCCCTGGATGACGCGGACACACCGCGCGTGGCTGGCGTCCACCGCGGATTACCTGTCCGCCGCAGAGCCGTCCGAGATGTGTGGCGCCAACATGGCCGTCAGTCGCTGCGTCTTCGATCGCGTCGGCGGCTACGACGTCGAGCTCGGTCCGGGCGTCACCAACGGCGGCGAGGAGACCCTTTTCTCGTGGCAGATCCGCGAAGCGGGATTTCGGCTCGTCGGCGCTCTGGACGTGCCGGTCGTGCATCATCTCCGCTCCGATCGGCTCCGGTACGCCCATTGGACCCGGACCGCGCGACTCCAGGGCCACACCCGGGCGTACCTGATGCACCACTGGCAGCACAAGGAGATCGGGTTTCCGCGGCTGCGGGAGTATTATCTTCGCACCAAGCTGGTGCTCCGCCGCATGGTCTCGCGCCGGCGCAAGCCGGAGGATGAAGGCATCGCCCCCTGGGAGATGAGCTATCTCCAGGACATCGCCCAGTGTTCGCGCTTCGTCGTCGAGCGCCGCCGCGCCCGCAATTACACGCCGCGCGGACTACGCAAGCTCACCTCGCAACCCATCGTCGCCACCGTATGAAAAGAGCCAGGCTCATCGCCTTCTACCTGCCGCAGTTCCATCCGATCCCGGAAAACAACGAGTGGTGGGGGCGCGGCTTCACCGAGTGGACCAACGTCACGAAGGCCAAACCGCTGTTTCCCGGGCACTATCAGCCGCGGCTGCCGGCCGACCTCGGTTTCTATGACCTCCGGTTGCCGGAGGCGCGTGCCGCCCAGGCCGAACTCGGACGGCAGGCCGGCGTCGAAGGATTCTGCTATTGGCACTATTGGTTCGCGGGCCGCCGCGTGCTGGAGCGTCCATTCAACGAGGTCGTGGCCTCCGGCGAACCCGACTATCCATTCTGTGCCGC
>DASZYH010000044.1:0-46026 GCA_035545515.1 Opitutaceae bacterium | reverse complement strand
CGCCTACATCGGAGAGGGCTGAACTGAAGGAGGGGTCAGGCGACCCCGCCTTACATCTCGAAACCCGGAATCGATGGTTTCTTGTGGGCGGGTTGACTCACCCCGCGAAGAGGTCCCCTCCTTCGAATCCTTCCGATCCTTTGCGAGACACTGCTGTTTTTCGCAAAGTGAGAGAAAAATCCAATCCGGGTTGGAAACCACGAAGGGACACGAATCGACACGAAGACGATGAGCGGTTCGAGCTCTCTGTTTCCTTCGTTCCCATCCTGTAACTCCACCTGGCCTGAGGCCGTTCGAGCGCAGCTGGAGCAATTCGGTTGAACCGCGAATGGACGCCAATGGACGCGAATATGAGTCGCCCATGTCTCGTTGGTCACTGGGCGAGCGGGCGCACGATGAGCGAGGCGCGGAAAACGCGGTGGTAGATCTGGTGCACTAAACGGTGGTCGATATCCGAGGGATAGAGTGCCGCCGTTTCACTCTGAATTCGTGTTGATTCGCGTTCATTCGCGGTTCTCCCACAACATGCTTCCAGCTCAGCTCGGAGTTGAGTCGCTCAAGGCAGGGCCTGGAGGTTCTCGGCGGGGACTTTGACGAGCAGGCCTTGCTGGAGCACGTCGATCGCGATGACGATTCCCTGCGGGCGCGCCGGATCGTCGATGAACCCCTCAACCCCGTGGAGCGGCCCTCCGACGATTTTGACGCGACGGCCCTTGGTGAGGAGCGGCATGACGCTCAGTTCGAAGCCGGAGGCGACGATGGCCTTCACATCGCCGAGTTGGCGCAGGAACTTCTCCTCATCCTCGACGACGATGGCGCGGGCCAGCAGGTCCTGCTGATAAATGCGCGCCTTCTTCTCACGGGGAACCTGGGCAAACACGTACCCCGGAAACAGCGGTTTCGTGAACCGCTTCGTCTGCTGGGCGTAGCGCCGCACGCTCTCGATGAGCGGAAGATAGTGCTCGAACTTCTCCGCCGCCATCAGGGCGGCGAATTTTTTCTCACACCGTGGCTTCGTGTGACAGACCAGCCAGAAGTGGTCGTTCATCCGTCAACGCTTCAGCAGGAAACGCACGGCGGCATGGTACCCCTCGAGTCCCAGGCCGGTGATGACGGCGAGGCAGGCCGGTGCCGTCAGCGACGTCTGCCGGAATTCCTCGCGCTTGTAGATATTGGAGATGTGCACCTCGACGGCCGAAAGATGGGAACCGAGCAGGGCGTCGCGCAGCGCGACGCTGGTGTGGGTGAGGGCGCCGCCGTTGATCACCAGGCCGTCGAACTTCGCATCCGCGAGCGCCGCGACCTTGTCGATCAGCGCCCCCTCGTGGTTGGACTGGAAGAACTCCAGTTGCGCCTGGCCGCCGAACTCGGCCCGCAGATCCCGCTCGAGATCAGCCAGCGTGGCGCGGCCGTAGATCTCGGGCTCGCGCTTGCCCAGACGGTCGAGGTTCGGGCCATTGAGGATGGCGATTTTCTTCATGGGTGGTCGCCCGGGACTTGACGCGAATCGATGCGAGTTGCCAAGGCTCGTTTTCCCGGCGCGCGTGAGGCGCGCGCCGGGAGAGTAGTAGTTTGTAGTTGGGGGTTGGCGGTTCGGAGTAGTCCCGTAGGCCGCCCGCTTGCGGGCGCGGATTGCGTCGGTGGGTGGCCGTCATCGGCAACTGGCGCGAGCAAGCTCGCGGCCTACGGGATACGTGGACGGTCCACAGCCGTTCCACTTGTAGGCCGTCCGCTTGGCGACGCGGATTGTGTCAGGCCATCATCGGCAACTGGCGCGAGCAAGCTCGCGGCCTACGGGAGTCAGCTTGTGCAGTCAGGTTGAGGCGCGGAAGGGACTCCGCGCCCTACCTTGCTCAAGCAAGGCGCAAGGCAGGCTCCGCGCCGTACGTTGCTCAAGCAATGGCGCGGGACAGGCCCTTCTACGCCAAGGCTTCGGAGGGCAGGGCCGCGCGATACCGGCTAAACTGCACCCGCGGTCAGAGCGGGTTGTCGGTGGCGATGAATTCCCAGGGGAGGCGGAATTTCTTCGCGAGTTCGGCGGCGAGGGCCTTCACGGCGTGCACCTCCGTGGCGTAATGGCCACAAAGATACAAGTTCAGCTTCTCCTCCTGCGCGCGGTTGAACCATTCCTCCCGCAATTCCCCCGTCACCAACGTGTCCACGCCGGCCGCCGTCATCTCGGAGATCGCGCTGTTGCCGGACCCGCTGCAGAAGGCGATCCGGCGCGGCGCAATTGAGCCATGTTCGATCGCAATGACGCGCCGGTAGTTTTTTTCGAGGCGCGCGCGCAGGTGGCTGCGGGTGAGCTTCGACCGGGCAATCCAGCCGACCGGCTCGCCGTCGCGCACCAGGAACGGATCCGTGGCTTCGAGTCCCAGTTCCTTGGCGAGCAGCGCGTTGTTGCCGATCTCCGGGTGGCCGTCGAGCGGCAGATGGTTCGAGTACAGGGCGCAATTGCCGCGGATGAGGGTCGCCACGCGTTCGTAGGCGGGGCCGGTGAGGGGACGCGGCATATCCCAGTACATTCCGTGGTGGACGATCAGAAAATCGATGTCGGCGGCGACGGCTTTCCGAAACGGGATGACCCCGGCGTCGACCGCGGCTCCGATCTTCGTGACACTTCCATCGTTTGCGACCTGGAGCCCGTTGAAGGCTCCGGGCGCGTCCTTGAATGCCGTCCGGCGGGTGCGTTTGTCGCAGTAAAGAACGAGATCTTCGAGACTGGCCATGGGGCTGAATTTAACAGGGCGGGCGCACGCAGTGCCAAGGTTCAAGTGGCGGGGCGCGCGATGCGCGCGCCGGGGAATTAGGAGGTGGTAGTTGGGAATTGGGAGTTGGGAGTGGTGGAGTTGGAGTTAGTGATTGGGAGCTATTCCCGTAGGCCGCCCGCTTGCGGGCGCGGATTGTGCGCCGATCCAGACAGCGCGAGCAAGCTCGCTGCCTACAGTGTCTTGCTCAAACCATGGCGCGGAAGGGGGCCTCCTTCGCTTAAGCTGTGGCGGGCACTCTATCCCGCGCGGTGAGGTCACCGCGCCTACAGTTGATCTATCGGAATTAACGGCGGGGTCAGGCGACCCCGCCCTACATCGAACCATGGAAGGCAACCCTAGACGCCGATCCGGCAGCAGTGGGCGGCGAAGCCGGCGCCGAAACTGACCAGCCACAGGTCGCCATCGCCGTTGGGAGCATGGTCGCGCAGGCTTTCCTCCAGCGCGAAGAGAACGGACGGGCTGCTCATGTTCCCGTGATCACGCAACACCCGCGTGCTGGCGGCCAGGGAGTGCGGCGCGAGCACGGGACTGAGCGCGTCGAGGACGTCCCGCCCGCCGGAGTGGGCCACCACGCGTGACACGGGACGATCGCCACGTTCGCTCCACAGCCGCCCCACGGCGACGGCCGCAAGCTCGGGGACAGAACGGTGCAAGAGATTGCGCAACTTGCCGCCGCGTTGCTCAAACCGGAGCTTGTCGCGGTTTTGGGGCAGGTGGGTCGTTTGGAACGCGAAGGCGCGCAGCGGGTGTCCGTCGCGCGGCGGTTGACCGCGCCAGATCGTCGCGGCCGCGCCGTCCCCGAACAGACAGGCGCTGATGATCACGCCCGGGTCATCATCGAGATAGAAAGCGGCCGAGCAGATTTCCACGGCGACGCAGGCGACGGTCGCTTCCGGATGCGCCGCCAACACGTGGCTGGCGGCCCGAAGCGTGGGAATGGCGGCGCCGCATCCGAGCCCGACGAGGTCTTGGAGAAACACGTCCGTGCGCAGCCCGAGCTGCTCGGCGACGTAACTCGTGAGCCCGGGGCACAGGTAGCCGGTGCAGGTGCAGATGAGGAGGGCGTCGATCTCGTCGGGCCGGCAACCGGCGCGCTCCAATGCGGCGGCGAGCGCGCGGCCGGCGAGCCGGGGAGCCTCGGCCCGAAAGACCGCGTTCAGCTCGTCCGGCGTGCGGTCAAACACCCGTTCAATCTCGGGCATGGCAAACTGCCGGCGATCAATGCCGTGTTCGCTGCGGAGGATCGTCTGGAGGATCAGCATGGACCTTTTCTTCAGGCGCTCGCGAACCGACGAACGCTGCGCCAGCTCCAGGCATTCGAGTTGGGTATAGCCGTCATCCGGGACGGCGGTGGCGAGCGCGTGGAGAAACATACGAATCAGTTGCCGTACCGGACTCGGGAAGTCGCGGTTTGCAATGTAACAACGTCGATAGAAACCGGGGTTGATCCCTCGGTCGCCGCGGGACGGCGGACGTCAATGCAGCGCCGCGTACAGCGGACGCATCGGGAGCAGGCCGGCGCGACCCAGCCACGCGAGCCATTGCTGGCGGGGCGGGCGGAGCAGAAAAGGATGAAGGGCGCGGGCGGACAGCAGGCGAAGCCGGAACCGGCGGCGGAGTGCGGCATTCGTTTTTCGGCACGCCTCCGCCCAGGAGGCCCGGCCCTGGACGTATTCGCGGATCGGGTTCAACGCCGATGCCGCCGATTGGAACGCCATGGCCATGCCGTTGCCGGTGAAGGGCGGAATCATCGCCCAGGAATCGCCCAGGGAGATGCGATTCAGCGGGGAGGCATGGCGGGTAAAATCCAGGGCCGCGACCGCGCAGAACGACCGGCGGTCGACCGAGGCGTTGCGCAGCCGGTCCGCGACTCCGCCGAGTCCGCTGTCCTCGAGATGGTCGAGCAGCATGTGCCAGGGCTCCCGGCGCGAGCGCGGGCGCGGTGACAGCGGCACAGCGGCGCGCTGGCGGCGGAACAGGCCGCAGACGTTGACCGCGCCGTCCTCGACCGCGGAGAGGCCAACGTAGGCGTGATCGCCGAGATGCACCTCGAGATCGTGGTCGGTGCTGAGGTCCCGAACGTGGACCTTCAAACCCAGCCACGGCGAGCGCCCGGGCCGGCGCCCCGTGGAAAGCACCCGTCCCGCGCGCGGGGAGAGGTCGGGTGCCCGCGAATTCATCCGCAGGTCGCCGCCCGCCGCGCGAAATGCATCCGCGAGCCGGGCGTCGAGGGTGTAACGGCTGATCCCCCAGGCGGGTTCCGGAAGCGCTTGGGTCCGAATGCCGCAACCGTCGGTGAACCAGGCGACGTCCTGGTGGCGTTTTGCATCCTGGAGGAACGGTGAGAGCCCCAGCGTGGCCATCGTCGCTTCGTCGAGGCCGGCGATGAATTCGCCGCACACGCGATGGCGCGGGTACGTCCCGGCCTCAAGGATCGTGACGGGGATCGAGTCGCGACGCAGTGCGAGCCCGAGGGCCAGCCCCGCCAGGCCGCCGCCGATGATCTCGATCCGCCGTTCGTTCATGGGCGTCGAATCGCGATCATCCGGTAGGCTCCGATGAGATTGGTCGTGCAGTGCACGTCCCATTCGTCCGGGTCGAGTCCGAGCAGCCGCGGCAGCTCATCGTCGCAAAAGCCGGCGGCAATGCTGACGTGTGCGTCGTGGAGCGTGACGTGGCTCGCGCGGAACCACGGGGCGACCAGCGAATAGACGACCTGCGACGCGCGGCGACGCATGGGTTCGCAGGCGACGATCACCCGCGCCCGAGTAAGGCATCGGCCAAGGGCGCGCAGGTCGTCGTCGCCAAACTGATGGAAGATGAGATTTCCGATCACGACCGGATAGCGCTGCCAGTCGCCGAACGTCCTCAGGTCAGCCTGGTGCCACGCGCGGGCCGCGGACCAACGCCCCGGCCGGGGCCAGAGATCCAGGCCGTCGATCGCGAGCCCGCGACGGGCGAGCCGGAGCCCGAGTTCGCCGGTGCCCGCGCCGACTTCGACGGCGAGTTCGCCCGTTTGGACCAGCGGTGGAAGCACCCGCGCAAACCAGGCGTGGTTTCGCATGAATGCGTTCGTCAGTCGCAAGTCCCGTCGATTGCGAAGCGCGTCCGGATGCGTGGGGGACAGCGTATCGAGTAGTTCGGGTGTCAGCGTGCGTTCCATGCGAGAGGGGCGAGTCGGATGCGGCCGCGGGCTTTTTCTCAGGTTGCCGCGGTTCGCGAACCTGTCCAGAGTCGCCGCCAGATTCATGATTCCCACCTCCGCCTCCGTTCCCGATTCTCCCGCCGTCGGTCCCGTGCCGGTGCTGCCGGTCGACCTGATAGCCGACGCCGCGGAGAATTTTCCCCACCGGCCGTCGTGGGACGAATATTTCATGGCGACCGCGGTGTTGATCGCAACGCGCTCGAACTGCGAGCGCTTGCACGTCGGATGCGTCATCGTGACCGGCGGCGCGCGGAAGAACCGGATCGTGGCGGCGGGGTACAACGGCTTCCTGCCGGGAACGCCGCACGTCTCGCGGCTGCGCGACGGCCACGAACAGGCAACGGTCCACGCCGAACAGAACGCGGTGGCGGATGCGGCGCGCCGGGGCAGTTCCGTCGAGGGCTGCGTCGCCTACGTGACCCATTATCCCTGCATCAATTGCGCCAAGATCCTCGCGGCGGCTGGCATTGCCGAGGTCAAGTACCGCGTCGACTACGCCAACGATCCCCTGGTCGCACCGCTGCTCGCGGACGCCGGGGTGAAGGTTCTGAAACTTTGAGGTTTCACCACGGTCGGTAAACACCATGCGTGAGCGTCGCATCACGAAGGATACGTTGGCGGGCTCGCTGTTGCTCGCGCATCCGGCCATGCGCGACCCGAACTTCCGACGCAGCGTGGTCCTCATGTCGGCCCATAACGCCGAGGGTGCGATGGGCGTGGTCCTGAACCGGCCGCTGGGAAAGCGACTGGGTGAATTGAGCGGGGATTTTGCCCTCGGTCCGCTGGCCGGGGTGCCATTGTTCCGGGGCGGGCCGGTGCAGACCGAGCAACTGGTCCTCGTCGTGTGGCAACAGCATCCGGATGGATTCCGGCTGCACTTCGGCGTGGATCCGGAGAAGGCCCAACAGCTTCTCGCAGAGGAGGGGACGGAAATCCGGGGATTCCTGGGTTATTCGGGCTGGTCCGCGGGGCAGTTGGAGAACGAAATGCGCCTGAAAACCTGGATTGTGACCGATGTTCCGGAAGACCTTCTGACGCATTCGCAGGATGAGTCGCTGTGGCGGACGGTCCTCGGTCGTGAAGGCGACGACTGGAAGCTCCTGGCCAACGAGCCGGACAATCCGGATTTGAATTGAGGGTCGGGGCGGAGGGCGGAAGGCGGACGGCAGACAACGGACGGCAGACTGAGAACGCGGAAGGCGAAAGAAGGGGTAGGGCGCGGAGTCCCTTCAGCGCCTGGGCTCACGCGGAGCCGCGGAGAAGGCTGAGGAAGCCGACAGGAGGACGGACGACGGAGGGCGGAGAAGGCGGAAGGCGAAAGCGCGCGGGGCGATTGTCGCGACATCATTGCAGGGCTGAGGTGGAACCAGGTGGTGGGAGAACCGCGAATGGACGCGAATTCTGAGTCAGATCGCGGCGCTTTATCCCTTGGATATCGACCCGCCGTTTAGTGGGGGAGATTTCGCCTCTCGGGTTTCGAACCGTGGTGCGTCAGGTCGCGTCGGTGACCTACGAAATGTGGTCGATGCTTATTCGCGTCCATTCGCGTTGATGGCTGATGTCGCTTCGCTCGGTACGCGGTTCAATTGAATCGTTTCGGGTTGGCGCGGAAAACCCGACGAATTGGCCAAAGTCTTACGACTTCGGCTACGACGGATGTGAATCGGCCAAAGTCTTACGACTTCAGCTACGACTGATTTGAATCGGCCAAAGTCTTACGACTTCGGCTACGATGGATTTGAATCGGCCGACTGGATCTAAATCGGCCGAGGTCTTACGACTTCGGGGACACTTGAATCTAATTGGAAATGCGGGTGCCGGGGACTGCGCAAGTGGCCGATAATCCAGCACTCGGCGCGCGGAGGACATTTCAGTTGACAGGGGTGGGGCCGGCCTATGCTTTGACCACTTTTATGAAAGTTGTCTCCTCCATCAAATCGGCCAAGAAGCGTCACCCGGCGTGCCAGGTGGTCCGCCGCAAGGGCAAGATTTACGTCATCAACAAGGTCGAGCCGCGCTACAAGGCCCGCCAAGGATAAGGATTTACGACGATGAAAGCCGAAGGCCACCCAACTCTCAACAACGTCTGCTTCCTGGATGTCGCGACCGGCCGGCGCTTCCTCACCAAGTCGACGATGAAGTCCGCCCGGAAAGAGAAGGTCGAAGGGGAAGACTACTTCGTCGTCTTGCGCGACGTGACGATGGACTCCCATCCCGCCTACACCGGCGAAAAGCGCCTGGTCGATACCGCGGGCCGGGTCGAAAAATTCACGTCGAAGTTCAAGCGCGGCGGGGCCAAGAAGTAAGCCAGCGCCACCGCTCCACTTTTGCAGCCCTCCGGAAATGGAGGGCTTTTTTTGTGGGCGACGACGGCGACGGCCGCTGGACGGGCGGCGCAGGTTGATGCCCGGCTCCACGGCACGGAATCCCAGGGAGGCGGCGCCCGGGCGGGAATGACACACTCGGTCAGATTTTTTTCCGTGTCTTCGCGCCGGCTCGTGCGCCAAAGTCGGCGTTCGCCCATGCGCATTCACCCGTTTCAAGGTCTGGTTCCCACTCGAGCCGCAGCGCCGGAGGTGGCCTGCGTGCCCTACGATGTCGTCAATGCCGCTGAGGCCGCGGCGCTGGCGGCCGGCAAGCCGCATAGCCTGCTGCATGTGGACCGGGCGGAAATCGATCTCCCGCCGGGGACCGACCCCTACAGTGACGCGGTGTACAGCCGCGCCCGCGAGAATCTTGCCGCCCTGCAGCGGGCCGGCGTGCTGGTGCGCGAGACGGAGCCCTGTCTCTACGTCTATCAGCAGCAGATGGGGTCGCACCGTCAGCGGGGCCTGGTGGCCGGGTGCCACGTCGAGGATTACGACGCGGGGCTGATCAAGAAGCACGAGAAGACCCGCAAGGACAAGGAGGACGACCGTACCCGATTGATCGATACCCTCGGCGCCGACACGGGGCCGGTGTTCCTGACCTATCGCGACAACGCGGCGGTCGCCGCGCTCGTCGAGGCAAAGACCCGCGAGGAGCCGCTTCACGATTTCACCGCGCCCGACGGCGTGCGGCACACGGTGTGGCGGATTCCGGGCGCTGCGGACTGGGTGAGCGCGTTTGGGTCCGTTCCCGCCACCTACATCGCGGACGGCCATCACCGGGCGGCCAGCGCGGCGCGGGTCGCGCGGCTTCGTCGCGAACGGAACCCGGGACACACGGGCCAGGAAGACTACAACTGGTTCCTTTGCGTCCTGTTCCCCGCGAGCGAGCTGAAGATTCTGCCGTACAACCGCATCGTGGCCGATCTCAACGGGCTCAGTCCCGCCGACTTTCTCGCGCGGGTGAAGGGAACGTTCGGGTTGGTTGAAAACGCGGCGCCCTCGCCGGCGGCGACGGGGCAGGTGAGCATGTATTTTCAAAAGCGCTGGCACGGGCTGCGGATGCCCGCCGATCCGGCGGCGGATCCCGTCGGACGGCTGGACGTGAGCGTGCTCCAGGACCGCCTGCTGGCGCCGCTCCTGGGAATCGACGATCCCCGAACCAGCAAGCGGGTCGATTTCGTGGGAGGAATTCGCGGCACGGCGGAGTTGGTCAACCGCGTGGACCGCGACGGCGGGGTCGCCTTCTCGATGTATCCGGTCACGCTGGACCAGTTGATGGACATCGCCGACGCCGGTCAGATCATGCCGCCGAAGAGCACATGGTTTGAACCGAAGCTGCGCTCGGGGCTTTTCATCCACACGTTCTAAGCCGGCTCCTCGGGCGCCGCCGTGTCGGCAGCGCGCCGGTCCCGTGGTTTGGCACTTGTTAGTTGGTCGCCGCCAGATGACGCTGCTGCGCGGCCAACCTCATGTGCTTTCCGCCTCCGCTCGCCTTCGCCGACGTGTCCCCGTGGCTGATCGCCCCGTTCGCGGTCCTGCTGCTGCTGATCGCCGCGATGCCGCTGACGCCGCCCGGGATCAAGCACCGCTGGGAACGTTACTACCCGGCGGTGGCGATCGCGTTCGGTGCGGTGGTGGCCGGATATTATCTCTGGCGCGTACCGGAGGGAGGAGCGATGGTCGGCCACACGGCGCACGAGTATTTCTCGTTCATCACGCTGATCGGATCCCTGTTCGTCATTGCCGGAGGCATTCACATCAAGGTCCGGGGTGAAGCGACGCCGTTCGAAAACATCTGTTTCCTCCTGATCGGCGCGGTGGTGGCAAATGTGGTGGGGACGACGGGGGCCTCGATGGTGCTAATCCGACCGTGGATTCGCATGAACAAGATCCGGATCAGCGCCTATCACGTGGTGTTCTTCATCTTCATCGTCTCGAATGTCGGCGGAGCGCTGACTCCGATTGGCGATCCTCCGCTGTTCCTCGGCTACCTGCGCGGCGTGCCGTTCTTCTGGCTCATGAGGCACGTGGTCGAGGAATGGCTGTTCACGCTGGCCCTGATCCTGGCGGCGTTTTACGGGTTCGACCGGCGCAGTTTCCGGCACATGCCGTCGCGACTGCAGAGCGAGGTGAGCGCCGACAAGGAAACCTGGCGGTTCGAGGGGCTCGTGAACCTCGCATTTCTCGGCGCCGTGATCGTCGCGGTGTTTCTGCCCGACCGATTCCTCCTCCGGGAGGCGGTGATGATCGGCGCGGCCGTCGCCAGCTACGTCCTCACTCCCCGGGTGGTGCATGAGGAGAACGCGTTTTCGTTCGGCCCGATCAAGGAGGTGGCGTTTCTGTTCTTGGGGATCTTCGGCACGATGATGCCGGCGCTCGACTACCTCGCGGAACACGGGCGGCAGTTTGGCTTCGTCCATCCGGTGCAGTACTTTTTCGCATCGGGCATCCTGTCAGCGGTCCTGGATAACGCGCCGACGTACGTCAATTTCCTGCAACTCGCGCAGACGACGGCGACCGCGCTGAACCCCGCGGCATTTGCAGGGGTCGGGGCCGGGACGCCGGAGGCGGTGCATGTGCTGCTGTCGACGCAGCCGCTGTTCGTCATCGGAGTGAGCCTCGGGTCGGTGTTCTTTGGCGCGATGACGTACATTGGGAACGGGCCCAACTTCATGGTGCGTTCGATCGCGCACGATGCTGGGGTGCACTGTCCGAGCTTCGTCAGCTACATCGTCCGCTACAGCGTGCCGGTTCTCCTGCCCATCCTCGCGATCAGCGGCTGGCTTTTCCTGTGAACAGGCGCCGATGGCGCATCGGCACTTGTCTGGCGCGGATTCCCTGCATACTGAGTCGCGGATCGGAAAACCTTCAACCCACGGAACGCCATGATCGCGACGGAAGTCAGGCAGAAGGACGCGGTTTTTTACTTCGTCTCATATCCCTCGGAACAGTTGCTGCAAAAGGTGCGGTTCATCAGCCGCTACTACGACGAGGAAGGGGGGGGGATCAAAGCCGAGGAGCTGCCAGCGGACGATGACGTGGCGCAGTTCATCTCGCGGATTGAACGCAGCGACAAGGCGTTCCAGCGGGAAGTGTCGCGGGCGAAGGTCGCGGCGATCCGCAACTTCTACGAGACGGCGATCACGCAGCCGCCCATCCCCGGCGTGGTGCTGCTCTTCACGCCGCAAAAGCTCGGCTTCCGCGCCCTCAGCGAGGGCAACGGCATCGGTCACCTGCAGGAGCCGGAGGACAAGTTCCTGATCATCGACGGGCAGCACCGGCTGGCGGCGCTGCAGTTCTTCGAGCGGACCCATCCCGACGAGGCGAAGAACATCCAGGTGCCATGCGTGATCTTCGATGGACGCACCGATGATTTCGCGACGGAGATGTTCGTGATCATCAACTCCACGCCGACGCGCATCAACAAGAGCCACCTGGTCGACTTGTACGAGCGCGTTTCGTGGGCCGAGCCCGACCGCCGGTTCGCGGCGCACATTGCGGAGATGCTCTACAGCGAAGGCGACAGTCCGCTCCGGTACCGAATCAACCGCCTGGGCGGGCGCAGCAAACAGGAGAAATGGATCCTGCAGGCCGAGCTGTTCAACGAACTCCACCGGTGGGTGAAGGGCGCCTGGAAGCGGATCGAGGCGGAGGGAACAGACCGCCGGGCGGCGGCCAAGTACTACGAGATCGTCCGTGACTTCCTGAAGGCGGCCTCGCAGGTCTGGGGCGAAGCGTGGGGAAACAACGGCTACATGGTCACGAAGCCGGTTACGCTCAAGGCGATGTTGCGCGTGTGCGCGGACCTCGCCGGAGCCGACGCGGGGCCGGCCGATGACCGGATCGAACGCTGGCGGGGACAACTGGGCCCATGGGCGGAGCAGGTGCGCGAGTTCCGCAACGATGGATTCTACGAACGGTTCCCGGCGAAGGGACAGGTGGAGCGGGTCGCGCGGATTCACCGCGAGCTGGCCCGGATCGCCGGGATTCAGGTGCGCGGCCGAGGCTGATCGCAGCGTGCTCGACGCACGCCTGCCCGGACCTGATCACAATCGCGGGGGAAGACCGGACGTGAAGTCCGGGCGGCCCTGCAAACGTCGGCCGGATCGTACCGACTTGGGCGGGTCAGCGCATGACCCGGACGGCCGTTCTTCTGACTGGTGGAACCGACAAAACGAGCTACGGTAGCCGACTGCGCATGAAGAATTTCTTTACGTCGATGCTGGGCGCCCTCGTTGCGCTGATCGTGTTTTTCGGGGGCTGCTTCGTCCTCTTCGTCGGTTTCGTCGCGACGGTCGCGACGACCGTCGGCACCCAAAAGGAAACGGTATCCAAGATCGAACCCGGTTCGTACCTGGTGTTTGACCTTTCGACGACGATCACGGACGCGCCCCCGCCGGTCGATCTCGGCATCTTCGGCAACCGGGACCAGACGCTGCAACTGCGGGCGATCACCCATGCGCTGCACGCGGCGGCCAAGGACAACCGGATCGCCGGCGTGTACCTGACCGGTGATCTGTCGCAGGCCGCCTTCGGATCGGGTTATGCGGCGCTCCGGGAAGTGCGGACGGCGCTCAACGAGTTCAAGGCGAGCGGCAAGCCCGTCGTGGCGTACCTCACGTTCGCGACCACCAAGACCTACTATCTCGCCTCGGCCGCGAGCGAGCTGAACATCGATCCCTTCGGCGCGATCTTCATGCCGGGCCTGGCGAGTCAGCCGATGTTCTTTGCGGGCGCGTTCAAGAAGTATGGCGTCGACGTGCAGGTCACGCGCGTCGGGAAGTACAAGGCGGCCGTCGAACCGTTCATCCGCGAGGACATGAGCCCCGAAAACCGCGAGGAGGTGCAGCGCCTGCTGGATGATCTTTGGGGCGGCATCCTGCGGGACATCGCCCCGAGTCGGGGTATCACCACCCAGAAAATCCAGGAAGCGGTGGACAAGGAGGGCATCATCCGGCCCAGCGTGGCGAAGGCGGATCACCTGGTGGATCGCGTGGTGTATCGCGACGAAGTTTATGACGCGCTGAAGGCGAAGACCGGCCGCCGGCCCGGATCGACGCGGCCGTTCAAACAGATCGACATTTCGGATTATGCGAAACTCGTGAACGACGTCGGCGAGGCGCCGAAGGCGACGGACGAGGCGGTCAGTTCGGGCGGCCCCGGGCGCATCGCGGTCGTGTACGCCGAAGGCGACATCGTCGACGGCGAGGGAAAATCCGATGAAATCGGCGGCTCGCGTTTCTCGCGCGAACTGCGACGGCTGCGGCTGGACAAGAATATCAAGGCCGTGGTCCTGCGGGTGGACAGCCCGGGCGGCAGCGCCGCGGCCTCGGAGGTGATCCAGCGGGAAATCCGGCTGATCAAGAAGGTGAAGCCGATCATCGTTTCGATGGGCAGTTACGCCGCGTCCGGCGGATACTGGATTTCAACCTACGGCGACCGGATCTTCGCGGAGCCGAGCACGATCACCGGGTCAATCGGGGTGTTCGGGATCCAGTTCGACGTTCAGCAACTGGCGAACAATTTCGGCATCACGTTCGACCGGGTGAAGACCGGGAAATTTGCCGACGCCCTGACGATCACGCGGCCGAAGACACCCGAGGAACTCGCGATCCTGCAGGGCATGGTCGATTGGATCTACGACCAGTTCATCACGAAGGTTTCCGAATCGCGCAAACTGCCGCGCGCGCGGGTGGAGGAGATCGCCCAAGGCCGCGTCTGGTCCGGGATGGAGGCGAAGAAGCTCGGCCTCGTCGACGAGATCGGCGGTCTCGACGCCGCGATCCGGTATGCGGCGAAACAGGCAAACCTCGGAACGAATTACCGCCTGGTGGAATACCCGCGGCAAAAGGAGCTATTCGAGGTCATTCAGGACCTCGTCGAGCAACGCCGCCCGAGCCGGGCCGACTCCTCGACCCTGGCCGGCCAGGTCGCTGCCCGGTTGCAGGATGAATTGAAAACCCTCCAGTCGTTCAATGACCCGCAGGGCGTCTACGCGCGGCTGCCGATGAACCTCTCGATTCACTGATGACTCCGACCCACCATCGACTGACGCGGGATTGTGCCGCCACCGCGATTCCCTCCGGGAATCCCACCAACCTGCCGGCCGGCAGTGAGGTGATGATCGTGCAGACACTGGGCGGGAACATCACCGTTCGGACCGACGAAGGCCTGTTCCGAATCGCCCGTGGCGACGGCGATGCAATTGGCGGCTATGCGCCCACGGCGGCCGACCACGGAACTCACGCCGGTGACTTCACCGAGCAATCGGTTTGGGATGCGCTGAAGACCTGCTTCGATCCGGAGATCCCGGTCAACATCGTCGACCTTGGCCTGATCTACGACATGGCGATCGAATCGACGCCGGCCGGAGGGCACACGGTCGAGGTGAAAATGACGCTGACCGCCCCCGGATGCGGCATGGGGCCGGTGATCGCGGAAGATGCGCGGCTCAAGATTGCCGCGCTCCCGAGCGTCGAGACGGCCAAGGTGCATATCGTGTGGGACCCACAGTGGACGCCGCAGATGATCTCTCCCGACGGACGGAAGATTCTCGGCCTCGAGTGACGGGATGGCGGGGCGGCGCCGCGACGCCTAGTTACGGAGGCGATAAACCGTCACTGGCAGTTGTTCCGCCGGGATCAACGGTGGGGACTGCAGCAATTGGACGTAGTCGTCACGGATCAGTTTTTGGAGGGTAGGGCTGAGCACCGATGTCGCGCCCACGACGACGAGCTTGGGAGGATGGGCGCGCAAGTGACGTTCGGTCTGCTCGAACCGGGCCCGGAAATCCGGGCCAAAGAATCCGGTGACGGCGACCTTCGCCACCATGTCGCCAACATCGATGACCTCCCCGTTGTACCGCGTTTTGAACAACTGGAGGTCCTCGCTGTACGCTGCGTGAATCCCCGGCACCGCCCGAAGTTCGGTCATGAACCTGCGACCTGACGCGACCGCGCCCGCAAGGGTTTCGGTTTGCCGGACGACGAACCTCCAGGGCAATCCCGCGACCAAGATCGCGCACAGTACAATCCCGGTCGGGGCCGGCAGGCGCGACCAGTTCGTCCGACCGGCGATGAAGGCGGCGGCGAGGAGGTAGAATGGCGCGAAGTAGTGCGGGCCGCCGGCGCCATGATTGTAGAAGAATCCCCAGGTGGTCGTGGTCCAGAGTTCGCCGAGCGCGATCACCCAGACCAGGGCCCTGGCCAGGCCGCGGGGCGACGCCGCCAGATTCGCCAGCGCGGCGACAAGCCCGATGAGCATCGCTCCATCGACGAGTTCCCGTCCCCGGTGCAGCTCCCACGGATAGAATTCGTAGGGCATTCGGCCCTGTGCGCCCCAGCCGCTGGCCCGCGTAAACACGCCGAAAAAGTGTTCATAGTACAGGCGCAGGTTGCCATGGAACTCGGTTGCGATCACGAGGCCGAAGACCGCGGCGGCGCCGAGCACGACCAGCATCGCGTAACACGCCGCCCGGCGTGTCCGGGTTCCGAGCGCAGCATCGAGACCGTGCTCCGCGCCCGCGACCAACCACACTGCTCCGACCGGTGGCGCATACCGCCAATTCAACAACATGATCACCGCTCCGATCGCGCCCAGCGCGGCCGCGAGGATGCCGGTTCTGGTGGGGGTCATTCCGACCGACCGGCCCATCGCGACGGCGATCGACAGCAGGACGGCGAGAAAGAACAAGGCGGCAGGATCGGAGCGGCCGATCAGGAATTCGACCGGACCGAGCCCGAGGAGAAAAAGGTACATCCCGCCGGCCCAGAGCAGCGCGACCACGGGCTGGCGGACGACGGTCAGAAAAAGACCGACCAGTCCAACCGGCAGCAAAGCGACGAACGCCCGGGTCACGATCGGAGCCGGCAGGAATGGCATCAGGCGATGAACCCACCAGGCGAAAATCGGGTTCAAGGGACCATGATTCATGTTCAGGAACGCCACCTGCGCATGGTCGTACAGGGAAACGCCGGCGTCCTGGGCCAGGACATACAGCCAGACGGTGCCTTCGCGCACTTCGAGTTCGAACGGCGCCTGGAGTGCGAGCCAGCAGTTCGCCAAAGCGAGAGCCCACACCAGCGCGGCGGAGATCACGGCCGCGACGAGCAAAGCACGTCGAAGGACGGGGGACGTGAACGGCATCATCGCACGTTTGGCACAGTGCGGCGGGCGGTTCCGAAGGCGAGGCCGAACCCGCCGGCCCTCCGTTTCCGGATGTCACTGCGTCCGTCGGCTGGCCGCCGGCGACACGGGCGGTCGGCGGGTGGAATACGCTTCACCGCGCCGGTGATGAAACGAGCGGTAAATCGCCGGTTACGCCGTCACCGTATCCAACGAACACCCGTCGGGCTCGTCCGGACGATCGAGAGGCGTTTCGCAATTCGGGCGGGCGATGATGCCGGCATACGGCTCGGGGGCGAACTCCACGTCCGGGTTGGCGAGCAGGTGACGATCGCAGACCTCGAACAACTCCGTCTCGGAAAGCGCCCGACGCATATCGCGGAGGAATGCTCCGCCGGCATCGACGCTCTGGCCGACGAAGTTGAGGTATTTCTTCATCTTGTTGACGTGGCTCCGCTCCGGAAACCCCGGCTCGGCCGTCGCCCGGTAAAGCCGTTCGATGTACTCGCGGACGTCGGCGAGGGTCACGCGCGTGACCGCCGCCCCCGCGAGGTGCTCGCGGCACTGGCGGAAAATCCACGGATTGCGGATGGCGTGGCGGCCGATCATCACCCCCGCCGCTCCGGTCTCGGCGAGAATCTGCCCGGCGCGCTCCGCCGACGTGACGTTGCCATTGGCGAGGACGGGACAGCGGACCCGGCCAACGGCACGGGCGATATAGTCGTAGCGCACGTCACTGCGGTACATTTCCTTCACCGTCCGGCCGTGGACCGTCAGCAGATCCACGCGATGTTCGTTCACCAAGTCGAGAATCGCGTCGAAGTTCTCCGTATCGGCAAAACCGATTCGCATCTTGACGGTGAACAGCCCGGGAATGGCGGCGCGCAGGGTCGCCAGGATGGCCGCGATCCTCGCCGGTTCGCGCAGGAGGCCGCCGCCGACATTCTTCTTGTACACTTTGGGCGCCGGACAGCCGAGGTTCAGGTCCATGCCGGCGACCGGATGGCGCAGCAGCTCGGCCGTCGTGCGCTCCAGATGACCGAGATCCTCGCCGATCAGCTGCGCGAAGACCGGCCGGCCGGTCGTGTTCTCGTCAATCGAGCGCAGGATGTGCTTCTCGGGGCGCGATTGCGCGTGGACGCGGAAGAACTCGGTGAAGAAGTAATCCGGTGCGCCGTAGTGCGAGATCACCCGCATGAACGCGAGGTCCGTCACATCCTGCATCGGAGCAAGCGCGGTGACGGCCTGTTCGGGCACCTGGCCGGGCGGCAGGCGCGGGGCGGGGGAATCCGACGTCATGCGAATCAGGTTTCTTCCTCGGATTCGCCCTCGTCGGCCTGCTGCTTCAGCACCCGCTCGAGGATTTCGGTCATATCCTCCACGGCGTCAAAGACGGACCGGGCCACGTAAATGGACCGCTTCTGCTGCAGCGCCAGCACGATCGAGTCGCTCGGCCGGGCGTCGATTTCGACGATCTTCTTTCCGAGCTCGTTTTCCATCGTGAGGAGGATCCGGGCGAAAAAGGTGCCTTCCCGGGCATCGTTCACGACGACATGATCGATCTGCACGCCCAGCCCAAGCAGGATGTGGCCGATGAGATCATGGGTGAGGGGGCGGTCACGTTTGACGCCGCCCAGGGTCATCTGGATGGCGTTGCCAACCGAATGATCGACGTAGATCACGAACGTTTTTTCGTCGTTGCCGAGGAAGACGGCGCAGCCGTTGGCGGTGGGCATCACTCCCTTGATGGTCACGGCGACGACGTCGTTGTTCATGTGGCGCACAGTGAATGCATCGGGCACAACGCGCAAGCGGGGAAGCCAGGCCGACGGGCCCCAAAGAGGCGAATCGGGGCAGGCATAAAGCGCAAAGACGCGATGGCGAAAAGGACGCGCGAAGAGAGGCGATTATCGCCCACGTAATCCCGGGCAGACGGCGCGGCGCTATTCGAAACCGAACAGGCTGATGCCCCAGGCCTTCGCCTGTTCGATGACGGCGGGCCGATCGAGCATGATGACCTTGCCCGCATCGAGGGCGGCGGCCGCGAGATGCGCCTCGCGCATCGTTTCCAACGTGCGGAGGCCGAAGCACGGTACGTCGAAACGCCAGTCCTGCCGGGCCTTGACGGTTTTCACGAACATCGCCTCGTCGGTCTTGAACGTGCCGGCGCGACGGAGCATCTCATCGGTGCCTTCGAAGGCCTCGACCGCCAGGACGGTTCCCTTGCGAACGACGCAACCCTGGCCGATATCGAGACGGGCGCATTCCCGGGCGATGTGGATGCCGTGCTCCACATAATCGGACTCGATCGGGAAGCTGCGGCCCGTCATGCAGCCCGGGCGGGCGAGTTGTTCATCCAGGAAAGACCGCGCATCGAGCAGCGTCACGCCGAGCTGGGTGATTTCGGTGGCAATGGCGCCGAAGATGGTTTCGGCGTTGCGACGCTTGAGCGACAGGAGAATCCGGGTCGCCTTGAGATCGGGGTGCAGACCGCGAAACAACCGGCGGGGCGTGATTTGCCCCGCCATGATGGCGGACCCGGCGCCAAAGGTCCCGAGGGCCTTGAGCATCGCCCCGAGCTGTCCGACGCGAAGCATTTTCCGGTCGCGGTCCTCGAACATGGCGACGAGCTCCGGCGGCGTTTCCTCCTCGAAGGCGACGAGTTTCAGGGGAACGCCGGCCGCGCGGACGGCGCGGGCCACGAGGATCGGATAGAGTCCCTGGCCGGCAATCAGCGCCAGGGGCTTCCGGGGATCGAAATCGGCGGGAAGGAAAGCGGAGAGGGTCAAAGCTGAAGGACGGAACGCTGAACGGGCAATTCTCCGCGCGCAAGTCCGCCCACGCGCTCGAAACCGGCGACCGATCCGGTCGCGGCCGCGCCGAAGCCTGCCCGACCGCGGCCAGCGCTACGTCTGCGCGCCGTAATATTTCTTGTAGCTGCGGTAGTACCGGTAATTCGAGTAATACTCGATCCGGCGCGGAGAAAGTCCGTTGAGCACGATCCCGAGAACCTCGTTCTTTCCCTGCCGAAGCGTCCGCATGTAGAGGCGGATATGTTTGCGGTACGCCCGATTGAAGCGGCAGACGTAGACCACCTCGTCGACCCGCTCGGCGATCAAGACGGAGTCCGTCACGGCGCCAAGCGGTGGCGAGTCGACCAGCACGAGATCGAACTCTTTTTTCAGGCGCTCGAGGAGCTGGCTGAAAACGGGGTTCTCGAGAATTTCGGTCGGGCTCTTGGAACGACCGCCCGAGCAGAGCAGCCACAGGTTTTCGGCGACTTTGATGATGCCGAGGCTCGGATGCGTGGTCAGGTTGCCCTCGAGCATGGCGCCCGCCTCGAACCAGGTGATGAGACCGGCGGTGTTCTGCTGCTTGAAGTGGCGGTGCAGCATCGGCCGGCGAAGGTCGCAGTCGACGAGGAGGGTCCGCTTGCCGTGCCGGGCAAAACAGCCGGCGACATTGCACGAGATGAGAGTCTTGCCCTCGCCGGGAATCGTGCTCGTGACCAGGATCGATTTCGGGAAATCGAGTTTCGACTGGATCTTGATTGAACTGTAGACGCTCAGGAACGCCTCGACGCCGGGCGCCTGCCTGTTCTCCAGGAGGAGGGCGTACTTCTCCTCGTCCTTGATCGAGGTGAGATCGGGGATGATTCCCAGCAGGTTGACGCCAATGAACGACTCCACGTCCCAGGCGCTCTTGATCCGGTCGTCGATGAAACTCAGGCCGACGGCGACGCCGATGAAAACGAGGATTCCCAAGCCGATCGCCGTCCGGGTGATCGCATGACGGTTGGGCGAGACGGGGGTGTAGTTCGGAGCCGCGCGATCGAGCGGATGGAGGGGAATCTTCTCCACGTTCTTGACCGTCGTCGTGTCGTTGAGGCGCTTCAGAATGTCCTGGTAGTTCGCCTTCGCGACCTGCGCCTGCTGGACGAGGCTGTTGAACTCTACCCGCAGTTCGCCCAGCCGCATCGAGTCCTGCTCGCGCTTCTTCACCTCGTCGACATAGGTGTCGTAGGTCTGCTGGGCGTCGGCGAGTCTCGCCTTGAGGTCCTCAACCGCCAGCTGGGTCGCCTTGTCCAGAGCCTGCTGGGTGACGTCGATGCGGTTCATCACATCGATCATTTTCGGGTGACGTTCGTAATACCGCTCGGACAGGAGGTTCATCTCCTGCTGCTCGGCGCTGAGCTGCGCCCGAAGTACCGGGACCGAACCGTGAGTGGCGATCTCGCCGATCTCGTAGAGGTTCTTTCCCGCCTTCTGGTACGCCTCGACCTGGTTGACCTTGTCCTGGATGCCGAGCAGCCGCAGTCGCGCGTCGTCGCGGAGAGCCACGACCTTCTTCAGCGCGTCGGCGACCATGTCCTGCGAAATGTCGATCGAGGTTAGGTGGTGTTCCTGCATGTAGTGTTGCAGGGCCTGGTCCTTCTGCTGGGTTTCGCGCTCGAGGCGCGCGGCCTGATCCTTGAGGAACCTGACTGCATCTTCCGTGCGGCCGCCAGCGGTCTCGTAGAGGTAGTTCATGAACATATCCACGTACCGATTGGCGATCAGCGCGGCCGCCTCCGGATCCTCGTGGGTGACCGAGATGCTGATGAGGTAGGTGTTGCGGACCGGCGCCACGTCGAGCGAGCCCATCGGGATCCCGATGTTCGTCGGCGGAGACCCGGGCGGGCGCCGCTTCAATGCCGCCCGCTGCAGCAACTTGATCTCGTCGGGGGTAAACGACGCCATCACCTTTTCCCGCAGCCAGCCGCTCCGCAGGACCTGGGTGTTGGTGTTGATGTCGAGTTCGCTCCGCACCGCGGTGTCGACGACGCCCTCGGCGAGCACGATTCGCTCGGGCTTTTCGAACTGCATCGTGGCCGTCGCGGAGTAGAGCGGGGTGACCTGCAGCTTGTTGTACGCGTAGCCGACGGCCACCAGGATCGCGAGCGGGAGCGCGATCCAGAGCCGCTCGCGCATCATGATGTAGTAGTCGCGCAGCGTGCGGCGTTCGATCGCGATCTCCTCGTCGCGTTCGGCCGGGGGAAGGGGAGCCCCGGGTGGTCTGGAAGTCGGCTCAGCCATCAGATTCGTGGTCAGATGATCTTCTCCGGAACGTAGATCACGTCGTCCGGCTGGACGATGAACGAGGCATCCTTCGAGGTTGACGCCTTGTCCTTGCCCAGAATCGCGCTCTGGACGTCGAGGGTGTACGTCTTGGTGGTGCCATCGGGCATGGTGCGGGTGAGCCGCACGGCCGTCCCGCGTGCCGTATCATCGAACCCGCCGCACTTCATGATCACGTCCTTGATCGTCCATTGCTGCTCGGGAGGCAAGTCGACGCGCGTCGGGTATTTGACTTTTCCGAGCACGTTCACGACGCGGGGCGCATATTCCTCGACCGTGACGGTGACCTCGGGGTGACGCAGGATCCGGCCGTCGCGGTAGGCCTTTCCGATCGTTTTTGCGGCGTCTTCGAGCGTGAGACCGAAAACCCGCACGTCACCGATCAAAGCGAGGTTGATCGTGCCGCGGGCTTCGACGCGATGATTGCCGCCCGTCAGATCGGGTTCGCCAAAAATCGCGACCGCCAGGCGATCGCCGCGGGTGATGTGGTACGCCACGACCTTCGCGCCATCGAACTTCGGGGCGACCGCGGCATCCGAAGCGAAGACGGCCGTGGCGGCGACAAACAGAAAGGCGAGCAGGGCGGCCGCAGCGCGGGAGATCCGGAAAGAGGACGGGACGGAATTCATGGGTTACCAGCGGGACGAAACGCTCAGGTTGTACGATTTGCGGACGAACTGTGCAAAATTCGAGTTGGACCAATTACGGAACCACGCGGCCGTCGCCGCCACCTTCAGGTGTTCGTTCAGCGAATAGTTGAGGGTGAGATTGCCGGCGAGATACTGGTCGTGGCGGCTGGGGCCGAGGATCGGCGGCGGGCCGAAGGCGATGAGTTCCCGCCCACTGTCGCCGAGAAAGCGACTGTCACCCGCGCTCAACGATCCGGTCATCACCCAGTGCGAACTGTACGCGTACTGGAAGTCGAGTGACGCCATGGTGGTGTCGACCGAGATGTCGTTTGCCGTGGTGGAAAAGTCCTTGCCGATCGTCCCGGTGAAGTTGAGGCGCTTGCTGATCGGATAGGTTGCCGAACCGCTTGCCGTCCAAGATCCCGAACGGCGTTCCTGGAGGCCGAGCGAGTCCGCACCGTGGGGAATCCGGATCTGATAACCGACCCGGAGGCTGCCGTTGAGACCGCGGATCAGTTTTCCCGTCAGTCCGATCGTGGCCGAGTGATCCTCGTTGCTCAGCGACGCGGAGGTCTGACCTTTCCGATACCGATACCCCAGCATCAGGTCACGTTCGCTGGAAAGAATTCTGATCAGATCAAAGCTGGCCGTGTAGGTTGCCAGGTCGGGAAAGCGGACGCTGGGCGGTGTCGTCGGGGTGGAACCATCGCCCGGGTTCGACGACGGCTGACTCGCGCTTTGTCCGGACCCGCCGACGTAGATCACATCCGAAAATCCGAGTTGCCCGGAAAGCGTGTACAGGCCTGCCATCGGATACCGGAAGTTAAGCCCGGTCGCATAGTTCCAGGATGACGTGCGTACGTTCACGGCGGCATCGGCCCGGCTTTCACGGGCGGCGCTGAGCGTCAGCGAGCCGGTGGTCCGTCCGGTCTGCTTGGTGAATTCCATGTCCAGCTTCGGATTGGTGAAGTTCTCCGACGTGAAGCGCCCGTACCGGCCGGATTGAACCGAAAGGCTGCCGTTCACGCCAATCCACCCGGCGCGCCGCGTGTATTCGAGGAGGATGGACGCGTTCGTGCTGGAGTCGCCCTGGGCGTCGTTGCTCGCGAAGACGTTCGAGTCCCACCCGAATCCCACGCCGCCGGTGACGTAGATATGGTCGTGGCCATCGTTGAGGCTGACCAACGCCTGCGCCGGGGGGCATGCGACGATGACCGACATGACCAATGCCAGGGTACAGTTGAGGTCTCGCCGCGAGATCATGCCTAGTCGACTCCCGCACGCCGCTCAGCCACCGGGCGGACCGCCTTGTCCGGGTGGAAGGTTGGTGACTGGCGCGGACGCCTGCCCGGGCGTGACCAGGGAAGCCGGGCTGACCGTAAACTGAACCGGAAGCGTGGAGGGCACGACCGGGACCGCGATGATTTCGCCGTTCGAGTCGATGATCGGATCGCCGGCATGACGTGCAATCGAGTTCTGCTGATTGAACGCGTTGACCTCGCCCTCCTGGCGACCGCGCACCTCGAAGTACACCGTCTTCTTGGCCATGCAGGCCATGGCGACCTGATCGTCGAGTCGCGGTGCCTCGTCGGACGGAATTTTGATGATCTGCAAAGTGTTCGGCTGCCCCGGTCGGCTGGGGCGGATCACCGCCTGTTGACCGGCGTGAAGGGTATGGCCGCCCATGTCCATCGCGCCGGCGCGAACGGTGCTTTCACCTTCGAGCATGGAGATCCTGGTTTCGCGGTCGCCCGCCTGGATGACGATTTTACCCCCGCTGATGTTCACCGATGCGAGCGGGGTCGTGTACGACATCACGCTCCCGGCAACCAGTTTGCTCGTGCAAAGCCCAACCGATCCGCGGGCGACAAACGCCTGGGTCTGTGAAATCGAGGGCTCGACGTCCGAGTCGCTCCGATTCGGCACGAAGGGTTCCTGGACGAAGCGGCGGATCTCGACGCGGGTGTCGGCGTCGAAAAACGCGCCCGTCCCATTCGAATACACCATCGTCGAGTAGTTCTTGCTCCTGTCCTGGCCACGTTCCGGCCGCTTGGTTTCAATCACCGTCCCCTGGGCGTTGTAGACCGAACGCTTGTTGAGGTCTTCGATATTCTCGCCCGTGTCGATCTGCGCCTCGCCCTCGACGTCGGACACGAAGAGCTTACTTGCTGGGTTCTGTGGCTTTCCCTGGGCCGGCAATGAATTGGGCCAACCCGTAATCGCCGCCGCCGCGAATACCGCAATCCGCATCAGGCGTTTGGCTGGTGAGCTCATGTTCTCGTGCAACGGGTTCGATCGCGGGGAGGTTAAAGTCGCGCGCCAAAAATGGGGTATAAACCCTAGATTTGGCAAGCCCGTAGTTCCACGCACTCACGCCACCACGATATTCAGGATCTTATTGGGTACGTATATGATACGTTTAATGGATTTGCCGTCCAGGTATGGCTTTACGCGTTCGTTCGTCCGCGCCACATCGACCGCCTGGGGTTCGGTTAGTCCGACCGGAACGAGCTGGTCGCCCCGGTGTTTGCCATTGATCTGAAATACGAGCTTAACCTCTTGGACGACCAGACGTGCCGGATCGTAGGCCGGCCAGAGAGCGGCCTGGATCGGCGGTTGTTCGCCAAGGCGTTCCCAGAGCTCTTCCGCCATATGAGGTGCGAACGGAGCGAGGACCTGCAGAAAGGCGCGGGCAGTCGTGCGTGATACGCTGGCGGTCTTTTGCAGGGTGTTGGCGAAAATCATCATCTGCGAGATCGCCGTGTTGAATCTCAGCGCTTCGATGTCCTCGCCGACTTTCTTGATGGTTTCGTGCAGCGCCTTGGTGAGCTCGGCAGGCTCGTCGCCGCCTCCGGCGATTTTCGGAGTCAGCTCGCCTTCGGGACCAATGTATTCGCGCCAGACTTTTTGGAGAAAGCGGTGAACTCCCTCAATGCCGCGCGGGTTCCACGGTTTCATCGCTTCGAGGGGCCCCAGGAACATGAGGTAGAGGCGCAGCGTGTCTGTCCCGTGCGACTGGATGATCGTGTCGGGATTCACCACGTTGCCGCGGCTCTTCGACATCTTCTCGCCGTCCTCCCCGAGAATGATGCCCTGGTGGAACAGCTTCTTGAATGGCTCGCTGGTGGGCACCACGCCGAGGTCGAACAGCACCTTGTGCCAGAATCGGGCGTAGAGAAGATGCAGCACCGCATGTTCGGCTCCACCGACGTAGAGATCGGGAGTGCCCCAGTACCGGAGCGCAGCGGAGGAAGCCAGCGCCTCGGGATTTCGCGGGTCGACAAACCGCAGGTAATACCAGCAGGACCCGGCCCATTGGGGCATCGTGTTGGTCTCTCGGCGGCCGCGAACCCAGGTGTTGCCGGCGGGTTTCGGATCGGTGGCAGGCACCGCCGCGCCGTTCGAGACGTCGAGCCAGATCTCGAGCCACGCGGTTTCGTTCGCCAGGGGGCTTTCGCCTGTCCCACTGGGCAGGTACGACTGCACATTCGGCAGTTGGAGCGGAAGGGCTGACGGCGGCAGGGGCACCGCGAAATGGGTTTGACCATCCTGGCTGAACGTCACCGGTTGCTCCGGAAAATCGGACGGGCGCGCCGCGCGCGCGGCCGCGTAATCCTCGGCGCTCACCCAGACCACCGGGAACGGTTCGCCCCAATACCGCTGGCGCGAGAACAGCCAGTCGCGCAGTTTGTAGTTCACGGTCGCCCGGCCGATTCCACGGTTCGCGAGGTCGGCGGTGATCTTCTGTTTGGCCTCCGACCACGGAAGTCCGTTGTAACCGTCGGAATTCACGAGCGGGCCGTCGCCGACGTAGGGCAGGGGCGCGCCTCCGCTGTCGATCACCTGGATCACCGGCAATGCGTACTGCTGGGCAAACTCGAAATCGCGTTCGTCGTGCGCCGGCACCGCCATGATGGCACCAGTGCCATAGCCCATCAGCACGTAGTCGGCGATCCAGACCGGCACGCGCTGACCGTTCACGGGGTTGATCGCGTACGCGCCGGTGAAGACGCCGGACTTCTCCTTCGCGAGATCAGTGCGCTCGAGGTCGCTCTTGCCGGCGGCCTTCTTCTGATACGCCTCGACGGCAGCACGCTGATCCGGCGTCGTCACCGATCCAACCAGAGGGTGTTCCGGTGCCAGCACCATGTAGGTGCAGCCGAACAGGGTGTCGGGACGCGTGGTGAAGATCTTCAGCGTGCCGTGGGCCTTGTGCTCGAACGCGAACACGATTTCCGCCCCGTCACTGCGGCCGATCCAGGCTTCCTGCATGCGTTTCGTGGACTCCGGCCAATCGACCTCCTTGAGGTCCGCGAGCAGACGCTCGGCGTAGGCGGTGATGCGGAGCACCCATTGGCGGAGGTTGCGACGTTCGACGGGAAAGCCACCGACCTCGCTCTTGCCGTCCACGACTTCCTCGTTGGCCAGCACGGTGCGCAGTTCCGGACACCACCAGACGGGGCGCTCATCGACGTAGGCCAGCCCGCGCTTGAACAGCTGCAGGAAAATCCACTGGGTCCAGCGAAAGTACTTCGGATCGGTCGTGTCGATCTCGCGCTCCCAATCATAGGAGAACCCGAGCGATTTGATCTGCCGCCTGAAATTCGCGATGTTGTTCTGGGTGTTGGAGGCCGGATGCGTCCCGGTCTTGACCGCATGCTGCTCGGCCGGCAGCCCGAACGCATCCCAGCCGATCGGATGGAGGACGTTGAACCCCCTGGCGCGTTTGTAGCGCGCGATGATGTCCGTTGCGGTGTACCCTTCCGGATGACCGATGTGCAGTCCCGCGCCCGAGGGATAGGGAAACATGTCGAGCACGTAGTATTTCGGCTTCGACGTGTCCGACCCCGCGCGGAAGGTGTGATTTTGCTCCCAGAAAGATTGCCAGTGGGGCTCGATCTCCCGGAAGTTGTACTCTTTGCACTTGGTAGCCATCGTGTGAACCCGCCACTGTGAAACGTTTCCCCGCCCGGTCAATCATCGCGCACGTCCGTCGTCCAGCCTGGCGGCCGGGATTGAATTCCGGCCCCGGGCTCGTGCTGCCGGCCGTGCTCACGATCATGCTCGCGCTGGTGGTGATGCCTTTCGCGCGTGCGGCCGGCATGTCCCGCGGCTTCAACCGCCTGCTCGACGCCGTCGTGCGGATCGATGTCCGGGAGGTTGAATTCGACGGTGGATCGCGGCGGTACAGCGCGAGCATCGGTTCCGGCGTGATCCTGTCGGACGACGGCCTCGTTCTGACCAACGCGCACGTGGCGAGTCCCCGGGCCGTCGAACTGAGCGTGACGCTCGCCAACCTGGAACGCGTCGGCGCGCGCCTCGTGGGCTGGGATCACTGGACGGATCTGGCGCTCCTGCGGATCGACATGGCGGATGCGAAACAGCGGCACCTTCATTTCACCCACGCCGTTTTTGGCGACAGCAATGTCGTGTACCCCGGAGAAGTGGTGTATGCGGTCGGAACGCCCTATGGGCTGACGCGGACCGTGACCCGCGGAATCATCTCCAACACCGCGCGTCCATTCGCCGACACGGCCGGCGTGGAAGGTTACGAGACCGGAATGTTCAACACGTGGCTGCAGACCGACGCCGCGATCAATCCCGGAAATTCCGGGGGGCCGCTGGTGACCGGGGATGGAAAGGTGATCGGCATCACCTCCCGCAGTTATCTCGGAGCGAACAATCTTGGTTTCGCGATTCCCTCGGCGACGGCCAAACACGTCGTCGACCTGCTGAGCCGCGACGGAAAAATCACGAGAAGCTACATCGGGGTCGTGCCCCGGTCGTTGCAGGACCTGGAAGCCTTTTATTCGCTGGCCTCGAACACCGGCGTCTTGATCGACAGTGTTGATCCGGGCTCTCCGGCGGCGCGGGCGGGTTTGCGGGCGGGAGACGTGATCCTGACCGTCAACGGCGCCAAGGTCGACGGACGTTTTCCCGAGCAACTTCCGGGAATCGAGCTTCTGATCGCCAGCCAGCCCGTGGGATCGACGCTGGCATTGAGCGTCAAACGTGGAGTCGAAGTCCGTTCCTATTCCGTGGTCACCGAGAAGCTCGAAAGTCGCGTCGGCGAGGAGTGGGCGTTCGAAAACTGGGGTCTCAGCGTTCGCAAGGTCTCGCGGGCGTATGCACGGGAGAACCAACTCGACGATGACACTGGTGTGATCGTGCTCGGGGTACGATCGGGGTTCCCCGCCGATACGGCAGGACTATCCCGCGGCGATATCATCACCAAAATCAACCAGCGGCCGATTTCCTCGCTCGACCGCATGAAGGCCGAATATGCCGGATACACGGCCAAACCGGCGCCGACGCTGTTCGAAGTACAGCGCGATCGGCGGGTTTCACTCTACATCGTCAAGCCATGAGCCTCCGCCCAGCGTTTGGCCGTCAAGCCATCCTGATCTGCTGCAGCTTCCTCGGCCTGGTCGCTGCGCTTCGCGCGACTCCCGACCTTGAATCGCTCTTCCAGGAGCGCCTCAAATCCGTGGTCGCCGTGGAGTACGTGACCGAGACGGAGGTCGACCGCCGGCCGACCATCACCATGGGAACGGTGATCGACGGCAACGGGACAATCATCCTGCAGTCGAGCGCCATCGATTCGCGCGCGGCGATCTCGCAGCTCAAGGACTTCCGGATCTATCTGCCCGGTGACGGCACGAGCACGCCGGCCCGGTATCTGGGGCAGGATGCCTTCACGGGATGGCACTTTGTTCGGGCGGACCCGGCGATTCGCGACCGGCTGACGCCCATCACCGCCTTTGCGCCAAAGTCGGGCGCGGCGCCGCGGCTCGCCGACTTTGTCTGGGGCATCGGGCTTCGAAACAAGGACGAGGATTTTCTGCCCTACCTGATGCAGAGTCACCTGGCGCTCATTGAGGCGCTTCCGCAAAAAACCGGGATTGCCCAACAGGAGATCGCCGCGCCAGGACTGCCGGTCTTCGATCGCGACGGTGACTTCGTCGGACTCGCGCTCAGTTCCTTTGGCCAGAGTTTTCTCCAGTTCGGCCGCGGCGGGCATGCGCAGCCAGTCACCTTGGTGAATGTCGAGGAAAGCAGCGCGTTCGCGCTGGCGGACGAGGTCCTGCCTTACCTAGGTCGGATTCCGGCCTCGATCTCCGGTCGGCCGATCGCGTGGCTCGGGGCGTTTGGCCTCGAGCCGATGGATCGCGACGTGGCCAAGTTCCTCAACCTTGGCTCGCAGTCGGGCGCCGTGGTGAGCGAGGTCTTGGAAGGCAGCCCGGCGGAAAAGGCGGGGCTCAGGCCGCGGGACATCATTCTCGCGATCGATGGGAAGCCGATTCCCCAACTCAGACCCAACACGGTCGTTCCCGCTTACATTGACCGGGAGGTGGATCGGCGGCGCCCCGGTGATCGCATGACCCTGACGGTCCTTCGCGGCACGGAGCACGTGGAACTGACGGCGGTGCTCGGGGACGAGCCGACGCTCCTGCGGGAGGCGCAACGGAAGTACTTCGACCGGCTCGGGCTGATCGTGCGCGAGTTTGTCTATGGCGATGCCGTCGTGCGTCGCATCAAAACCGCCGAGCGATCCGGGGTCGTCGTCCAGTACGTCAAACCGAACAGCCCGGTTGATATCGCCGGACTTCGAGAAGAGGACTGGATCCGTGAAATTGACGGCACTGAGGTGAGGACCTTTGCCGATGCCGTTCAGAAGCTCACCGCCATCGAAGCGGATGAAATGCGAACCGAATTCGTCCTCCTCGTCCGGCGGGGGACGGACACGGCGGTGCTCCGCGTCAAATTGAGGTAACCTGGGCGCCTCGTCAGCTTCGTCGCGCGCCGGTGTCGGAGGACAGCACGAAAGTCCATCCGCTCTTGTCATCGACGAAAACGACGGTCGAGTCGGCGGAGTTTCCCGCCGGCCCGGCTGGTAAGTGGCTTGCGACGAGGGCCGCAGCTGGCGGTGCGGCTGTCCGACGGGACGTCGGCGCGACATAAAAGGCGGCGACGGCGGCCGCGGCCGCCGCAACCGGAATGGCCAGCCAGGCAAGGGCGGGGCGACGGGGCGCGGACGAGGAATTCCGAATCACGCGCCGAAGTTCAATCCACGCGTTTTCCGCGTCCGGGACGTGACCATCGACCGTCCGGGCTCGCCAAGCCGCCAGCCCGCCAACGAGTGCCTCATTCACTCGCCGGCAGGCGGCGCATCCGGCGAGATGACTCGCCAGCGCCGTCTGCGTCGAAGCGGGAATCTCAATCTCCGGTGCGGCGGCGAGCTGACGCTGGACCTCGCGGCAATTCATAGGAGTTCCTACCGGCGCCAGCCTTGGCGGCCCCGATCCCCGTCGCGGTCATGTTCGTGCTCTTCGCGCTCATGCTCTTCGTGTTCGCGCCGTTCGTGCTCGCGCCGTTCGTGCTCGCGCCACTCCTGCTCGCGGTAGTCACGGTCCCTATAGGCATTCACCCAGACCCGCTGCATTCGCGTGACGTAACGTCCCGGTGCGTAATAATTGAACGCACGTCCCCACGAGTCGACGCGGGATTCCCAATGCGCGGGCACCCACACATTCATCGGGACTTCCTTCCAATAGCCGCGCGGAGCGCCGTAATAACCCGGGGCGTTGTAGTAAGGCGCGGGGGCATAGTATCCCGGCGTACCGAGATTGACGGATCCGCTGATGTGAACGTCGTCGGCACGGGCGGCGCTGACCGAGATTCCGACGGCGGCGATGAGGGCAATGGCGAGGTGTTTCATAAGGTTCCTTTCGTTAGGATGCGCCTTGAGACGAAACTCGCAGGTGGGGTATTCAAAATTTCACAACCCGGTGACTGGCAGTGGTCAATCGGCGAGCACGATCACTCCGCTGGCGTGACCATTGCCGGCGGGCCCACCCAGGAAAACCGCCGGACGGCCGCGTGAGACGGTGACCGTCGTGCCGCCCCGCCGCACCGTGACGCTTCCGGCGCTGTCGGCCTTCAGTTCGATGCGGACGCCGCCAGGGACGGAAAGATCGGCGGTGCCACCGGCGGATACGGACGCCGCGCTTTCGCCGACATATTTGAAACTCTCGAAGCGAAGATTGCGGCGCAGCACGCCTTCGTACGGCGCCAGTCTCGGATCGCTCGGCCCGCGCTCGTTCGAGGCAACGAAGGCGATCGCGCGGACCGTGGTGGCTCCGCCCCGGGCGGCGCGCGCCGCGAGTGGCGCCAGCATCAGGCAGACGCAGGCGAGGGTCAGATGGATTGCTCTCATGACAGTTGTCCTAGTTTCTGCGCCAACATCCGGCGCGCATTGAAGAGCCGCGACATGACAGTGCCGCGGCGGATCGAGAGGGTCTTCGCGATTTCGTCGTACGAAAGGCCGTTGATTTCCCGAAGGGCGAGCACCGCACGATGCTTGGGGGGGAGCGCATCCAGCGCACGTTCAAAGCGCTGCCGTGCCTCGGTCCGTTCGGCTTGTTCGCGCGGATCGCCCTCCGCCACCGGCTCAGGTGTACGAACACCACCCCCTTCGGACTCGTCATCGCCGGACAGGAACGGCAGAAACCGCTGGAGCCACCGGCGCCGGGTGCGGAGGTGGTCGATCGACCGGCGGACTGCGATCGAGTGAAGCCAGGTGGAGAATTTCGCGTCACCGCGGAACCCGCGCAGGCTGCGCCACACCGTGAGCCAGACCTCCTGGGAAACGTCCTGCGCGGCATGCTCGTCGCGGAGGATCGAGACCACGAGGCGGAACACCGACGCGTAGTGCCCCTTCATGAGCTCACCAAATGCCACCTCGTCCCCACCTTGCGCTCGCCGCAGCAGGTCGGGGATGGGATCGTCGGGGGCGTGGGTAACCTCGACCATGCAGATGGCGGACACGGGGCCAGTTGGACTGTTGCGGGCAAAAACGCGGGTGTCACGGGGAACCGCTTTGACGCCGCAACCGACGTTTCAATTCGCAACGCCGACCCGGGGAATGCACCCACCCCGACTTTTGCTTGGCGGAACTGCGAAACCTCGTTTCCTGAGTTCGTGATGACCAGCACCTTGTCCGACCATCTGCACGTCCAGGTGTGGGGCTTGGTTGCGGAGGCGAACGGAGCGCTCATTTTCGGGCGACCGGCAAGCCCAACGACGGGGCCAGATGCGAATTTGGAATTGGACTTGCGTCAGTCCCAAGCCGAAAACCAGCGGCAGCCACGCACATCCTGAGAGTCATGCGACACGCGCTCCATGCAATCACCGAGGAACTTCGGCGCCTCAAAACCGCGGGCGTGAAGACGATTGCCGTCTCGCCGGACGGTGTCGCGGCGCTGCGCGCGCTCGTCGCGACGAGGGCCCGCTCCGCTTCGCCGAGTTCGCCCGCGGATGATCGCGAATCGGCGACGGCGCCTTCGCGCCGAGCGGAAGCCCACACCGGGAGCCCGGCTCCGGTCTCGCCGCCAAAGGCGTACGAGCCTCCGCCGTTCACGGCGCGTCCGGCGTCGGTGGGTGCCGCACCCGAAGGATTGGCGCCGATTCCGGAAGGTGGCCCGACGGTTTCTCTGCCGGAGGGAGACAAAGCGTCGCGCTGGGCGGCGCTGCACAACCTGGTCCTGAACGACGTGACCTGCCGGGCCCATGTCCGTCCGGGAAAGAAGGTCGTGCTCGGCGTCGGTTCGCTCGAGGCGAAAATCATGTTTGTGGGCGAGGCTCCTGGTGCGGAGGAGGAGGTGCAGGGTGAACCCTTCGTTGGACCGGCGGGGCAGCTTTTGACGAAGATGATCCAGGCGATGGGGCTCAAGCGGGAGGAGGTCTACATCGGCAACATCATGAACTGGCGTCCGGAATTGGCGACCCGCGGAGGCGGCGAACAAATTGGAAACCGGCCTCCGACCGAGGCTGAAATGCGCTACTGCCTGCCGTATCTGAAGGCCCAGATCGAGGTCGTGAACCCCGAGCTCCTCGTGGCGTTGGGGGCGACTGCGGCGCAGGGGCTGCTGGGATTCGGCTCGTTCAAGGCGCTCGGGGACATTCGGGGGCGCTGGCAAAGCTTCGCGAGCAAGCCGCTGATGGTGACGTACCATCCGAGTTACATCCTCCGTAACCAGTCCAACCGCTCGAAACGCATGATCTGGGAGGACCTCTTGAAGGTCATGGAGCGCATTGGTCTGGCGGTATCGGACCGCCAACGTGGCTACTTTCTGGACAAATGAATCTGCGACTCGTCCACCTCGTTCCCATCATCGCGCTGGCGTTGGGCGCAGTCGCCGACGCCAAGAGCGAGCCGTTCGATTTTGAGACCTTGCGGCATGACGCGAAGATCCTGTCGGATGCGCCCTATTCGCCGCCGCCGTCCGTTCCCGAATGGCTGAGCAAGCTGTCGTACGATCAACACCGGCTGATCCAGTTCAACGCGGCGCGCTCGCTCTGGCGGCGCGAGGGATTGCCGTTCCAGGTGCAGTTCTTCCATCCCGGGTACATCTTCGACAAGACCGTCCAGGTATTTGAGCTCCAAGGGCGCCGCGCGGCGCCGGTGCCTTTCGATCGCGGCTTTTTCAACTACGATACGTTGAAGGTCGGCCCGCTGCCGTCGACGATGGGGTTCGCGGGACTGAGGTTCCTGTATCCGCTGAACCATCCGCAGGACGAACTCGGGGCCTTCCTCGGCGCCAGCTATTTTCGGTTCCTGTGTCAGCGGGCGTTCTACGGGCTTTCGGCCCGCGGCATCGCCATCAACACGGGTTCTCCGGTGCCCGAGGAGTTCCCGATGTTCACCCGTTTCTGGCTTGAACGGCCGACGCGCAATGCCTCCAGCCTGACCGTTTACGCGCTCTTGAACGGCGAGAGCGTCACCGGGGCGTACCGCTTTGTAATCCATCCGGGCGCCGACACGGTGATCGACGTAACCACCGTCATCTACTTCCGCCACAACGTCGACGTCGCCGGCTTCGCTCCACTGACAAGCATGTTCTGGCGGGGCGAGAATTCGAACCGGGCCACGGATGATTTTCGTCCGGAGGTGCACGACTCCGACGGTTTGCAGCTGCAGACGGGCGCGGGCGAATGGTTGTGGCGCCCCTTGACCAATCCGCGTGCGCCGCGCGTTGCGGTGTTTTCCGATGAAAATCCCCGCGGCTTCGGGCTCATGCAGCGTGACCGCGACTTCGAACATTATCAGGATCTCGAGGCCCACTATCAGCTCCGGCCGACGGCCTGGGTCGAGCCCGTCGGGAACTGGGGCCGCGGCGCAGTCAGACTGCTGGAACTCCCGACGAGCAATGAATTCAACGACAACGTCGTCGCGTTCTGGGTCCCGGAGAAGCTTCCGCCGCCTGGCGAACCGATCGAGCTCCAGTACCGGCTCCATTGGTGCCTGGAGCAGATCCGCCCGCCCGGCGGTTATGTGATTGCGACGCGGCATGGTCGGTCGGCCTACGAGCCGGACCTGCAGCAATTCGTCGTCGATTTCGACGGATCGTACCTGCACAACCAGCCCGCGGATCGGTCGATCGAGCCGGTACTGACCGTCGGCGACGGTGCGAAGCTCGTTTCGTCCGTGCTGCAAAAGAACGAATACAACGGGAGCTGGCGGGTTTCGTTCAAGATCAAGCCCGATGGTCAGGGTCGACCGGTCGAACTGCGGTGCTTTTTGCGCAAGCCGCCGCATGTGCTCACCGAAACTTGGTCGTACCTGTGGCAACCATGAGCCCGACAGAACCGGCGGCGGATCGCCCCGGGCTGCCCGCAACTCCACCGGCAGGCGCCGACGCCTCCACGGGGGACCCAATCGGCACCCTCGGCGGTTTTCGGCCGCGGACCGGTTCGATGGATGCGTGGAATGCCGCTTACGTCCGGGTCGAGGAGTACCTTCGCGCGCATCGCATTCACAATCGGTTGCACCAGAGCCGGCTGATTCAAACCGTCCTCGAACGTGCGGCGCGCAGGCATGAGGCCAGCCCGTCGCTCAATCCGACCGCCCTCGCCGCGGAGGAGGTCGACGCCCTGATGCAGCGGTGGTTCGGGGCCGTGCTGGGATCGGTGCACCAGGAGGACGAGGCCGGGGAGCGCACGGCGGCCGAGGGCCGCCTGGCCCTGCTGCTTTGCGATGGGCCGGAGAAGTGGCCTTATGCCTTCCTGGACGAACGGACGATCTCGAACGATTTCGTCGCCGCCATGCGGGCCGGCGTGATCCAGGCCGGGCCTGACATGTCCGTGTCGAGCATGGTGCCGCGCCCAATCGACCTCGGCCCCATTCCGGAGGCGGCGGGCGAAACGTTCGAGACGATCGAGAAGTGGCCGATCCTCCGCACCCTGCTGCTGTGGGTGGTCTTTGCCGCGTGCCTCGCGGCGATCTTCAAAATGACCCGCTGATCCCGCGGCACCTCGGCATGCGATTATACCTCACGGAAGCCATGAGCAAGGGCCGCCTGAACCGCCGGCGGTTTCTGTTCTTTTCCGGCATTTTCGGGGTCACGAGTCTCGCCACCTGGTTCATGGCGGACCTGCTCTGGCGCAACGGACTCACGACGGTCGAACTCGTCCTGCTGATTCTGTTCGTGATCCTGTTTGCGCATATCGCGGTTGGATTCTGCACGGCCCTCGTCGGCTTCTACGTGCTGAATCGCGGCGGCGATAGCTCGCGCATCACCGCGACGTTTTCGGCGGACGACGATCCGGCGCTCGCTTCGACGGCAATCATCATGCCGGTGTTCAACGAGGACGTCAGCCGGGTATTCGAGGGGCTGCGGGTGGTCTTCCGCTCCGTCCAGGAGACCGGCAAGCTCGAGCACTTCGATTTCTTCGTTCTGAGCGACTCGAACCAGCCGAACCAGTGGATTCAGGAGGAGGTTGCCTGGCTCGAGCTGTGCAAGCAGGTCGGCGGGTTCGGGAGGATCTTCTATCGCAAGCGCCGGATCGGCATCAACAAGAAGGCGGGAAACGTCGCCGACTTCCTGCGGCGCTGGGGCCGCCGCTATCGCTACATGGTGGTGCTCGACGCCGATTCGATCATGACCGGCCGCGCCCTCGTGCAGTTGGTGGCCATGATGGAGAAAAATCCGCAGATCGGTATCATCCAGACCGCGCCGCGGATCGTGAACGGCGAGACCCTGTTTGCGCGCATGCAGTCGTTTGCGAGCCGGCTCTACAGCCCGTTGTTCCTGGCCGGCCTGAACTACTGGCAGCAGCACGAAGGCAACTACTGGGGGCACAACGCGGTGATCCGCGTCCAGCCCTTCATCGAACATTGCGCGCTGCCCGATCTGCCCGGGACCGAACCGTTCGGCGGCAGGATTCTCTCGCATGACTTCGTCGAGGCGGCGCTGATGCGAAAGGCGGGGTGGGGGGTATGGCTGGCCGGCGACATCGAGGGGACGTTTGAGGAGGGGCCGCCGACTTTGATTGACTCGGCCAAGCGCGACCGCCGTTGGTGCCAGGGCAACCTGCAGCATACCTGGCTGCTCACGGCGCGCGGATTCCTGCCGGCCAACCGGTTCCACATGCTGATGGGCGTGATGGGCTATGTCTCGTCGCCGCTCTGGCTCCTGTTCCTGCTCGTGAGCACGATCCATGTGTTTGCCCAGGTAACATCACCCGCGCCGGGAGTGGCTCTTCGGCCGGAAGATTACACCTCGGTCTTTGGGTATGAAGTGGAGGTCCCCGAAGCTCTGACGCTGTTCGCGTTCACGCTGCTGCTGCTCTTTCTGCCCAAGGTGCTGAGCGTGATCGTGACGTTTCGGGACCGCGAGACCGTGCGCCGGTTTGGCGGTCGACGCACGCTCCTCACGAGTGCGTTCGCCGAAACGGCGGTTTCGGTCCTGCTGGCGCCGATCAACATGGCCTTCAATTCGAAATTCGTGCTGACGACGCTTCTCGGCCAGGGAGTGTCATGGGTCACCCAGCGTCGCGGCGCCGAAGCGGACGGGACCGACTGGCGGGAGGCGATCCTCACGCATGGCGGTCACACGCTCTTCGGCATCGTCTGGGGCGTATCGTCGTACATCATCTCCCCCGCGTTCTTTTGGTGGCTGAGCCCGGTGATCGCCGGATTCGTCCTTTCGATTCCACTCTCGATCATACTGAGCAAGGCGGCGCTTGGGCGGGCGGCGCGATCGGTCGGCGTGTTTGTCACGCCCGAGGAAACCGCCCCACCGTACGAACTGCGCCGGCTGCAGCAAAATCTCTCCGAGTGTTACCGGCACCTTCCGCCGTTCGCGCCGCTGCGGGCCGATTATGGGCTCCTGCAGGCGGTGCTCGATCCGTACGTGAACGCGCTGCACGTGGCTCTGCTCCGGCAGCGCCGGCAAACGGAAGAGGCGAGGGAGTGGTTTGCGCAGCTTCGGCAGCGCCTGCTCTACGACGGCCCCGGGGGGCTCACCGTGAAGGAGAAGATGGCGCTGCTGATGGATGCGGAGTCGATGATCGCGCTCCATCGCGAGCTCTGGAACACGCCGGCCGATGCGCTGGCGGAATGGTGGCGGCTGGCGATGCGCCAGTACAACGTTCTCACCACCGCTCCAACGACCGCGCTCTATCGCTAACGACCGAAGGCGTCGCGGCCATCGGCGTTTCGCCGTCTCAGCCCGCGGTCAGGCGCTTCAATTCCGCCTCGGCCCGGGCGAATTCCGTTTTCAACTGCGCGACCAGCGCGGCGACATCGCCCAGCCCGGCCGTGCGGGACTGGTGTTCGAGGCGTTCGGCCACGGACCGGACGTCTGTCGCCCCAAGATTCGCGGAGCTGCCCTTGATGCTGTGGGCCGCTCGGGTGAATCGTGCGGTATCGCCTGCGGCCAGGCTCTGGTCGAGCTCGCCGAGGCGCTTGGGGGTATCCTCGAGGTAGATGCCGGCAATCTCGCGCAGGAACTCGTCGTTATCGCCCGGATTCAGCGCGCGAAGATTCTCAATTGCCTGATGATCAATGGGGGAGGTGTCGGGCATACCGATGTCCCGTCGAGTGTCCTGAATTCAACCGCAGGTGCAATCAGGATGATGGCGTGTACGCGTTTTCCTCACTGCGTGGCCCACTCGAACGACGTGTTTTGCTCGATTTCATCGATCGTCGTCAGTCCCAGCAGCACCTTCTTCAGGCCGTCGTACCGGAGCGGTCGATACCCGACCTTGGCCGCCGCGCGGATGATCTCCTGGACGCTTCGCCGCTCGCTGATGAGCGTGCGCATTTCATCGGTGATCAGCACCAGTTCATGGAAGGCGATCCGGCCCTTGTATCCCGTCTGTCGGCACGCCGGACAGCCGCGGCCGCGATAGAACGGGACGTCGGTGAGCCCCTCATCGAGGAAGTATTTCCGCAGGGTGTCCTGAGAGGGATAGTACGCCTCCTTGCACGATTCGCAGATGCGGGCCGCCAGTCGCTGGGCGAGCACGCCGACCACGGAGGGCGCGACCATGTACGGCTCGACGCCGATCTCCATCAGGCGCGCGATCGCCTGCGGCGCGGTGTTGGTGTGCAGCGTCGCAAACACGAGATGCCCGGTCAGGGCCGCCTCCGTGGCGATCTTGGCCGTCTCGAGATCGCGGATTTCGCCGATCAGAATGACGTCCGGGTCCTGGCGCATGAGCGCGCGGAGGACGGTGGCGAACTTCAAATCGATATTGGCGTTCACCTGCGTCTGGGTGACGCCGGGAAGCTGGATCTCGATTGGGTCCTCGATCGTCGAGATGTTCACGCCGGGCGAGTTGATTTCGTGCAGCGCGGCATAGAGCGTCGTGGTCTTGCCGGAACCGGTCGGACCGGTGACGAAGATGATGCCGTTGGGGTTTTGGATCAGCCGGCGGAACGGCTGGAGGATGGTCTGGGAGATCATCATCTTGTCCAGCGTCAGCATCGTCTTTCGTCCCGCCATCGCCAGCACCCGGATCACGGTTTTCTCGCCGTAGGCGCTCGGGATCGTCGATACCCGGAAATTGGCCAGCTGGCTCCCGACCTGCATCGAGAAGCGGCCGTCCTGGGGGAAACGGGTTTCCGCGATGTTCAGATTGGAGAGGATCTTCACGCGCGAAACGAGGGCCCGGTGCAGCTTGCGCGAATATGTCAGGATCTCCCGCAGATTGCCGTCGATCCGGAAACGGATCCGGCCGTTCGTCTCCTGGGCCTCGATATGGAGGTCGGTCGCACGTTCCCGGATCGCGTAGTAGAGAATCTCGTCGAGAATCTCCGCCAGCGCATTGTTCTCCGCGAGTGCCGTCAGTTTTTCGCCCGCGAGGTCGGGACGATCGAACAGGCTGGAGCGCTCAAGCTCGCCCAGGCTTTCCTCGAGGCCCTTCTCCGTGCTGTAGTGCACCGCGATCGCATGATCGATCTCGCGGGGCAGGGCGAAGACCGGGCTGATCGGCATTTGCGCGATCTGCGTCAATCGTCGGACGAGGGCCTCGTCTCCCGGCGCGGCCATCGCCACCGTCAGGACGCCGTTGAGGATGTAAAGCCCGATGGCCTTTGCCTTCTTCGCGACCTCCGCGGGGATCTTTGCGACCGCCTCATCCGTCACGACCGAGGCAAAGGGGTCGACATAGGCGACGTAGATCGAATCGGCCCAGTAGCGGCAGACCTCCTCCTTCGAAAGCAGCTTGTCGTCGATCATGGCCTGGGCCAGCAGGGCGCTGTCGCCGTGCTTGGCCACGAGCGCATCGAGCTCGCTCTGGTACCCGAAGTGCGGCAGGGCACGGACTCGGGCGAGAAAATCCTTACTTCTTGGGTTTGGCACGGCGCGGGGCTTTCGCTTTGAACAGCTTTCCAATCTCCGTCTGATCGAGTTTTTCCGAGGCGAACGCGCCCACGGCGCGCTCGGCCTTCAGTTCCTCGAGCAGCATCGGAAGCGAATATCTCACTTCCTTGACCAATCCGATGGGGGCGTCGGGCATGCTCATGTTTGGTTATCGCCGGGGCCGAAGGCCGCATCGATCGTCTCGGCCAGCGAGCGGATGATCTCCTCCTTGGGGGTGTCCTTGCGAATATAGTTCGCGGCGCCGAGGTCCAGGGCGCGGTCGACCGAGGCACGGTTGGCCAGCGAGGTCAGCATGATCACGACGGCATCGGGATCCACCTCCTTGATCCGGCGCAGCGTTTCCAGGCCGTCGATCCGGGGCATGTTCACGTCGAGCAGCACGACATCGGGATGGTCCGCTGCAAAGCGGGCGATGGCGTCCTCACCGTCGGCAGCCTCGGTGACCGCAGTGATGCCGAGCGTTCGCACAATCAGGGCGACGAACTTTCGAATGTGCGGTTCGTCGTCGACGATGAGGATGCTTCCTTTGAAGTTCATTTTGATTCGGGCAGGGTGACGCGAAATTCGCAGCCGCGGTCCTGGAGGTTCTCGGCGGAGATTTTTCCGCCATGGGCTTCGACGATCTTCCGACAGATGGCCAAGCCGAGACCAGTGCTCTTTTCCCCTCCGGTCGGCTGCACGGAAAGGCGCCCAAAGTCCTTGAAGAGTCGATCGCGCTCTCCGGCCGGGATGCCCGGTCCCTGATCGCGGACGGAAAGCCCGATTTCGTGGCGTTCGGCGTCCCGGGTCAGGATGACGGTGACCCGCGAACCGGGTGGGGAGTACTTGACGGCGTTGCTGAGCAGATTGTCGATCACCTGCCGCATCTTCGCGGCATCGATCGCGAGGGGAGAGGCGGGCGCTTTCGCCTCCATGACCACATGCGTGTTTTTCTTTGCGGCCTCGATATTGATCAGCGCGACTGATTTCCCCACCAGGTCGGGCAGATCGACGGAGCCCAGGGAGAGTTTTAGTTCCCCGGCTTCAATCGTCGCGACGTCGAGGAGGTCGTTGACGACCACGAGCATGGACTGACTCGCGTCGTGAATCGTGGCAACGAGTTCAAGCTGTTCCGAATTCAGCGGCCCGACGGTGCCGTCGCGCAGGAACTCGGCGAGCCCCCGAATGGACGCGAGTGGATTCCTGAGATCGTGGGCCGCCATCCCGAGGAACCGGTTCTTCGCGGCGTTGGCGCGACTTAGCTGTTCCACCAGCCGCTGTTGTTCGGCGACCAGGAGCTGGTTCTGCAGATGCGAGCGGATTCTGGCGACGACTTCCTTGGGGTTGAATGGCTTGGGGAGGTAGTCGACGCCGCCGGCACCCAGGCCGGCCACGACATCGTCGGAATCGTTCTTCGCCGTGATGAAAATGACGGGAGCCGACTTGTCCCCGTACGTCTGTTTGAGACGGCGGCACGTCTCAAAGCCATCGATCCCCGGCAGCATGACATCGAGGAGGACGAGGTTGGGGTTCAGTCCGGCATAGCATTCCAGGGCCCGTTCGCCTGAATCCGCTTCCGCGACAACGTAGCCCTCGCGCTGGAGGATTCCGGCCAGGATCCGGATATTGAGCCGGTCATCGTCGACGACGAGGATCTTGCACCCCGACAAGCCACATGGGGTCGTCCTGAGCTGGTCCATCACAATCGATTTTTTGCCGTTGCACGGAAAGCGCAAGGCGAGATCGCCCCGAACCGCGTCACGCGATTCCCGGGTCCGGCACCCGGCCGGACGAGCCGCGGGGAGCGACGAGGGCGCGCGCCGGCCATCCGTTTTGCGGCTGGGTGCATAGTTTGCATCACGAAATCGGAATACGTTGATATTTATCTTGCGGTAACCCGCACCGGATTGGTTATCTCATCGCCCTAGCCACTTCATTTTCATGGCCAAATCATTCGTCTTTTCCTCGGAATCGGTTGGCGAAGGACACCCCGACAAAGTCGCGGACTTCATCTCCGACAGCGTGCTCGACGCCTGCCTCGCGCAGGACCCGAAAAGCCGCGTCGCGTGCGAGACGCTCGTGAAGAGCAATCATGTCGTGCTGGCCGGGGAAATCACGACCTCCGCGAAGATCAACTACGAGGCCGTCGTGCGGGAGGCGGTGCGTGACATCGGCTACGTGAACGACGACGACGTCTTCCACGCCGACAAGGTTTTCATCACCAACCTGCTCACGAAGCAGTCCCCTGATATCGCGCAGGGAGTCGACGCCCGGGCCGCAGACGGGAAGGACACGGCCGAGCAGGGCGCCGGGGACCAAGGGCTGATGTTCGGGTATGCGTGCAACGAGACTCCCGAGATGATGCCGACGGCGATCATGTTTGCCCATCGGCTCGGCCGCGAACTGACAAAGCTGCGCAAGTCGGGGGTGGTTTCCTGGCTTCGCCCGGATGCGAAATCGCAAGTCTCGATCCGTTACGAGAACGACCGTCCGGTAAAGGTCGAGAATATCGTCATCTCGACCCAGCACACGCCGCACGTCGAGCACACGGCCATCCGCGACTTTCTGATCGAAAACGTGATCAAGCGCGTGATTCCCGGTGAACTGATGGACGCGCAGACCAAGTTCTACATCAACCCGACCGGCCGGTTCGTGGTGGGCGGCCCGGAAGGCGATTCAGGGCTCACGGGGCGGAAAATCATCGTCGACACCTATGGCGGCTGGGGACGGCACGGCGGTGGCGCGTTTTCGGGCAAGGACCCTTCCAAGGTGGATCGCTCGGCCGCCTACATGTGCCGGTGGGTCGCGAAGAACATCGTGGCGGCAGGTCTCGCCGACATCTGCGAACTCCAGGTGGCCTACGCCATCGGATATCCCGAGCCGGTCTCGATCTGGGTCGACGCCATGGGCACCGCCCGCGTGCCGGAAGAGAAAATCTCGGCTGCGGTACGCCAGGTCTTCAGCTTCAAACCGGCGGAGATCGTGCGGCAGCTCGATCTCCTCCGTCCCATTTATCGGAGCACGACGAACTACGGCCATTTCGGGAAAGCCGATCTGCCGTGGGAACAGACCAACAAGACAGCGGCGCTGAAAGCCGCGGTCAAATAGCGACGGGATCGTCACCCGGACCGCGTCACAGTCACACCGTCATTCTTGCCCATGTCCACTGCCACTCCTGCCAACGCCACCGGTGAGTACCACGTCCGCGATATCAAGCTCGCCGACTGGGGCCGGAAGGAAATTTCGGTCGCCGAACACGAGATGCCCGGCCTGATGGCCATCCGCAAGAAGTTCGGGCCGCACAAGCCGCTCGCCGGCGTCCGCATCACCGGTTCGCTCCACATGACGATCCAGACCGCGGTCTTGATCGAAACGCTGAAGGAGCTGGGAGCGGACGTCCGCTGGGCGTCGTGCAACATCTTCTCGACCCAGGACCATGCCGCCGCCGCGATCGCGGCGACCGGCACGCCCGTATTTGCGCTCAAAGGCGAGACGCTCGAGGAGTATTGGGAGTATACGTTGCGGGCGATTTCCTTTCCGGGCGGCAAGGGCCCGCAGTTGGTGGTCGATGACGGCGGAGACGTGACGTTGCTGATCCACAAGGGCTGCGAACTCGAGGAAGGTGACGGCTGGGTCAACACACCTTCGACCTCACACGAGGAACAGGTGATCAAGGACCTGCTGAAGCGGGTGCACCGGGAAGATCCGCTCAAGTGGACGACGCTCGCGAAGGAGTGGCGTGGGGTTTCCGAAGAAACCACGACCGGCGTGCACCGCCTGTACCAGATGCTCGAAAAAGGAAAGCTGCGCATCCCGGCAATCAATGTGAACGACTCGGTGACCAAGTCGAAGTTCGACAACCTCTATGGCTGCCGCGAGTCACTGGCCGACGGCTTGAAACGGGCAACCGACGTGATGATCGCCGGCAAGGTCGCATGCGTCTGCGGATACGGCGATGTTGGCAAGGGCTCGGCGCATTCGCTCCGCGGATTCGGTGCACGCGTCATCGTGACCGAAGTGGATCCGATCAACGCCCTGCAGGCGGCGATGGAAGGATTCGAGGTCAACACCGTGGAATCGACGCTCGGCGTGGCCGACATCTACGTCACCTGCACCGGCAATCGTGACATCATCACGCTCGAACACATGCGGCAGATGAAGGATCAGGCGATCGTCTGCAATATCGGGCACTTCGATAACGAAATTCAGGTGAGTCGCCTTGCCGAGTCGGACGCCAAGCGGACGACGGTCAAGCCGCAGTACGACATGTACACGTTTCCGAGCGGGCGGAGCATCTATCTCCTGGCGGAAGGACGCCTGGTGAATCTCGGATGTGCGACCGGGCATCCCTCGTTCGTCATGTCGAACAGCTTCACGAACCAGACTCTGGCGCAGATCGACCTGTGGAAGAATCGCGCCACCTATGCCGTCGGCGTGTATCGGCTCCCGAAGCACCTCGATGAGGAGGTGGCCCGGCTGCATCTCGAGAAGATCGGGGTCAAGCTTACGACCCTGTCGAAGGCGCAGGCGGACTATCTTGGTGTTCCGGTCGAGGGGCCGTACAAGGCCGAGCACTACCGCTATTGACCTCTCGGGCGGCGCCGGTCGAGGTTCATCGCCCGAGAAAATGTCCGGCGGCGGCCCGCAACGCCGCCTGACCGACAATCCGCCAGAAATCGCTTGGATTCGCCTTGGCGGGCGTCCCGGTGAGCGTGAACGTCGTTCCCATCATGCTGTATCCCAGGTTGTCCCGCTGGTTTCCCAGCAGGCCGACGCGCTGCAGCAAAACGGCCATGTCCCCCTTTCCGCCCAACTGCAGGGTGAAGCGCATGGGCTGGTTCGTGATCGGAACGCCCGGCTGATTGGTGACCGTGCCGCTCCCGGTAATGTGCGTGTCGGGAGTGACGAATTCGATCGAGCTCACCTTCAGATTGAGGTCGGCGCCACGCTCCACATGCATCGCGAAACGGTCGAACGGAAGGTTCGACAGCTTCTGCGTCAGGCCCGCCGCCGCATCCCAACCCTGCGAATTCTGCGCGGCGCCGATGAGTCCGGCCGCCAGCGACAATCCCGAGGAGACGCGGCCGACATTTCCGGCGAGGGCGCGCAGCACGCCTTTGGAACCGCTGGCATCGAAGGTACCGTAGATGTTTTGCGCGAGCTCCGTCAGATTGCCGCCCTTTCCGTCGAGTTTCGCGGCGATCGTGACTTTCGTTTCGAGCTGTGGCGGTTGTCCCGGATTCGCGGCTTTCAGAATTGCGCCGACGTCGACGTTCGGGATGTTCGCCGACGCGTTGAGCACATACGGCTGCGTTTTCCTCGAATCAAAGCCGATTGCGCCCGAGATCTTGAACGCGTTGTCCTTGAACTGACCCTGCAGCGGGGCGAGCGCGAGCTGCGTTGGCGACGCCGTCGCGGATCCCGTGACATTCCGGATCACGTAGTCGCTGCCGTAGGTGATCTGCTTCAGGTCCAGCGTGATCGCTCCGCCGAAGCCGTTCCAGAACGGCTGCGTGTCGCGGGGCAGCGCTTCCGACTGAGCGGCCACGGATGTGGGGGAGGGAACTGCAGACGGCGGGGGGACGCCCGCTCGGGACACCGAGGCAGCCGGCGGCGTCGCGCCTTGCGCCGGGCCGCGTGTCCCGGTGGACGGCGGCGTTGTGGAGCCGGACACGAGCGACGCCAGCGGCTGGAGGTCGTCGATGACCAATTGTTCGCTCGTGATCCGTCCGTCGAAGCGGATCGAATTTCCCGTGCGGGCAAGTTTTCCGTCGACGAGCAGATCGGACTTGCGGGTGCCGTTGGTCATCGCCAATGGGATTCTCAGAACGCTCGACCCGTCCGGCTGCACCGTCGCGGTTACCTCCAGGCTCGCATCACCCAGCGGCCGGTTGTCCTGGCGGGCGACGAGATTCCGGGCGTGAATGCTGGCATTGGCCTGGACGGTTGCCGCCACGTGGGCGTCGAATGACGCATCGATGTTGCCCCGGGCGAGCGAGGCATGGGACGCGGCAACCGGCTGCTGCATCAGTGCTGCCGCATCGGCCTGCAGGTGACCTTTGGCCGAGAACGAGGGTTTGGCCCCGAGTTCGGCACCGCCGGAGACATTGAGCGAGAGCAGTGCGGTCGTGCCGTGGGTGGCCCGGAGCTCGCGAACGTCGTA
>DASZYH010000043.1:0-26675 GCA_035545515.1 Opitutaceae bacterium | reverse complement strand
GTCATGGTCGCCCGCTGGAATTCCGGTGCAGGCGTTGTCCAGATAGCGGCCGATCCACCCGGTCGCGGAGATCTTGTCGCTGTCGGTGGCGGTCTCCCAGATCTCAGTCGACCGAAAGTGGCTGCGGTTGGGATTCGGATACCCGACGTTCTGGACAATCGCGAGTTTTCCATCGTGCAACAGGCCGTGCAGCGATGTCATCGCGGGGTGCAGCCCCATGGTGTCGCTCGCGCGCAGGACCTTTTCCTTGGCGATTCCGAGCGTGGGGCGAAGGCGATAGTAATCGGCGTCCTCGAACGGAATCAGCGTATTCAGGCCGTCGTTGCCGCCCGCGAGCTGCACCAGCACCAGAATTGACCGGTCTTTTTCGGGTGCGGGGGTCTGCGCGAGCGTGGATTGTACCAGGAAATTCGGCGCAAACCGGCTGAAGGCCAGCAGTCCCAGTCCCTTGGCGGAAAGATTGAAGAACTCGCGGCGGGTCGAGGGAAGGAAGGGGGTGGGTTTGTTGGCGGACATGGCGAAAGGGATGCGAAGGTGAGAGGGAGGTGAACGAGGCGTTGGCGCGTGGGTTCGGAGGGACTCAGCAGAGTTGATATTCGGGTGACTGGAGCAGGGTGGCGGCGGCGCGGCGCACGATGCGTGGCTTCTGCCGTTCGCCGGCGGCGATGAATTGGGCCAGATCCGAGCGGAACTCACTGGAAACTGGCATCGGAAGATAGCTCTGCGTCAGGGAGGCGGCCGCCTGTTCGGGACTGAGTTCGGTCAGCGGATGGAGCTGCTCGTCGGTCACGGTGAAATGGCTGATGCCGTTCGAACGGGCGGCGGTGAGGTCCACGAGCTCATCCGCGTTGAGCGCCCGTTCATTGATGGCGGGTACGAACGTCGCCTCGACGAGTTGCCGGCGGGCGGTGATCGTCGCGGAGTTGATCCAACGGCGACCGCCAACCCAGCCGCGGACGTTCGGCGGATAGAACAGCCACTGCCCCATTTGCCGCATCGGATTCAGGTTCATGCGTGGCAGGGGTGAAACGTCCAAGCCGAGGTCCTGGACGAGGCCGAGGTAGAATTGGATCGGGCTTTTGATGAAGTTGCCCCGAAATTCGGGTGCGAAGAACAGCTGGCTGCCGAAGAATCGGTGCGTGAGCCACCGCAGGTCGTATCCGGTAGCCTGCCAGGGCTCGCCGAGCGCGGCGAGATAGTCGGACGTCAGGGGATTGTCGCTTAGATAGAACTTCACCATCTCGTGCGGCAGGAACATGCCGGCGGCTTTCTTGCGGTAGGCGAGGTCGATGACGTCGTCACCCGTCAGGTCTCCGGTCACTCCGAACACGGTTTTCGACGAAGGATCGTGCAGCCGGGGAATATAGCGGAATTCCCCGAGCATGGGTTGCGCCCGATAGCCGGTGAAGGCACGGGCCGCCTCCTTGATGTCGTGTTCCGTGTAGTTGCCCTCGCCGAGCACGAACAGCTCGAGGAGCTCGCGGGCAAAATTCTCGTTCGGGGCGCGGCGCTGGCTTTGATTCAGGTCGAGATAGATGACCATCGCGGGCGACCGGGAGATCGCCTTGCTCAACGCTGGGGCGGTGCCGAGACCGCGTTGCCCGATCAAATCGAAGTGCTCGTGGATCAGCGCCGGATTCCTGACCTTTTCCGCGGAAACGACGTACACGTCGCTCAGAAACAGGACCCATTTCGCACTCGAGGCGTTGGCCGGATTGGCGGCGAACTCGAGCCATTTGATGCTGAGGTCCTGGAGGGCAAGCCGGCCGCGGTCCTGGAGTTCGCGCTGCGCAAACAGGCGGTCCTCGCCCGTTTTCTCCCTCACCTGGCGCTGCTGTTCCGGCGCTTCCGCTTCGAAGCGTTCAATCGAACGCGGCTTCGGCAGCCGGGCGAGGTCGATTGGAAACAGCCGGTTAAGTGTGGCATCAAGTCCTTCGCGCGTGGCGCGTTCGACGTCTTCGGGGCGGGCTGTCCAGCCGGCGCGTCGCAACAGATGGCGGGCGGTTTCAGGGTTCCAGGAGGCAGCGGGAAGCGGCAGCCAAGCCGTGTCGGGTGGGAACGAATACGACATGCGCCCGAAGACGAACCGGACGGCTCGATGGTTTCACCGAGGTTTTCGATCGAAATCCGCCGGGCCGCTGCCGCGATCGTGCATTTTGCCGGTCGGCGGGTCCGGCCACCGGGGCATGAATCGGGAGGTCAGATCCCGAGCGCGGTCTTGTACAAACGGGGTACGCGTTTTGTGACCGAGGTCAGCGTTTCCCATGGGATGGTATCGGCGGCGCGGCTGAATTCAGCGAGCGTGATTTCCTCCTCGTCCTGGCGGCCAACCAGAATTGCCTCGTCGCCGCAACCGACGGAGGGAAGGTCGGTGATGTCCACAATGGTCTGGTCCATCGTCACGCGACCGAGCACCGGGCACCGGCGCCCGTGGATGAGGACCTGCGCGCGATTGCTCGCCGCCCGGGGAAGCCCATCGGCGTAGCCGGCGCACAGGACGGCGATCGTGGTGTCGCGGCGCAGCGTGTGCGTCCGTCCGTAGCTCACCGTGGTTCCGGCCGGGAGGCGTTTCACGAGTCCGACGCGGGTGTGAAAGCTGAACACCGGTTCCGTTCGCACTTGGGCCAGCAGCGAGTGCGGATGGGGAAGGACGCCGAACTGGAGCAAACCGATGCGGACCGCGTTGAACGGGCTCGTCCCGGGCATCGTCTCGATGCCGGCGCTGTTGTCGGCATGAACGAAGAGCTTCGACGGGTCCAGCGCCGGGCAGCGCTCCAGCGCGGCGAGAAATCTCCGCCGCTGTTCGGCGGTGAAAGCGACGTCGTCATCGGGACTCGCGAAATGCGTGAACACCCCGGCAAGCCGGACCGTGGTGGTGGCGACGATTCGCGAATAAAGCGCCGGTGCGTCCTCGTGCCACACGCCGACGCGGCCCATTCCCGTGTCGATCTTGAGGTGCACGCTGACCGGCTTGCCGGCCGAACGCGCCACCGCATCGAACCGGGCGAGTTCCTCGGCGCTGGAAATGGTGGCGGCGAGATCGCCGTCGACGAGCGTTGTCTCCTCGCCCGGAAGCAGCGGGCTCAGGATGAGGATGGGCCACCCCGGGCCGAGTTCGCGGAGCGCGGCGGCCTCGGTCACGTTTGCCACCGCGAACAGGTCCGCGCCGGCGTGCATCAGGTGCGCCGCGGCGTGGTGCAACCCGTGGCCGTAGGCGTCGGCCTTTACCACCGCGACGTAACGGATGTGGGGCGGCAGCGACGCCCGGATGAGCTTCAAATTGCGTTCCAGCGCGGCGAGGTCGATCTCGGCCCAGCAGCGAAGCGCCTGGGTATTCGTAACGACGTTGCTCATGATTCGGAGGGCGCCCGGTGAATTCGAGGCGTCCACGTGACATAACTCGGCTCCTCGTGCAAAAACGCATCGGGAGCATCCGTGGGATGAAAGAGGGGGGCGTCGGATGCCTGCGACAGCAGCGCCGGAACCGAGTAGGGCACGGTCGTGACGCCCGCGGGGAGCGGGGACCAGTGGCGAAATTCGGCGGGCATGACAAGTTCACCGGTCAGGCCGTCGGAAGTCACCCGGCGCAAGCCATCACCAATCCGATACCGGTGCCACGAATCCCGACGGGCGTCAGCGATCACGCTGGCCGACAGCCGGCCGAGGGCATGGGCCAGCAGCGCGAGGCTACCGTAGGCAAAGACTGGTTTCGGGGAGACCACGCCCCACGAGCGGATGGCCATGGCGACCGTGCGGACGCCGAGGATCGAGCCGGGGCCTTCGCAGAAAATGTATGCGGACACGCTGGTTGGTGAATGCCCGAGTTCCTGGACGCATCGAAACAGGCCGACGCCCGCCTCCTCGGCCGACTCCGCCCAGCGGTTCGGTCCGTCCGGCGCGAGGATGCCAACCTGGATCCGGGCCGAGGAGGCATCGAGCAGCAATGCAGGGCTGTGCGCGGCAAGCAGCTGGCGAAGACTGGTCATCGGTTGATCCACCAAACGCCCCCCGTGCGGGCGGAGCAATTTCATTTGCGTTGGAACGACGGTCGGCTTCCGCAAGTGCGGCGCCGGCGCCGACTCGCAGACCACAACCCGGCCGCGTGGTCGGCGGCTGGCGCACGTGCATCCGCACGCCAAACCCGATGCGGCCGCCACGGGATCCGGGATCCCGCCGTCCGACGGCATCCGGCAGTCCCGCGGACACGTTCTGGCATTGACCGGCAGGGCCCAGTTCGTACCGTGACCGATTCTCCGCATCGAACCCGTCTGTCTACTCACGTGAACGTCCAACTGAATAACGTCTCCGCCACCCGCAAGAGCCTCGTCGTCACGCTCGATCCGAGCGAAGTCGACGCCGAGCACCAGGCCGTCGTCGGCGAAATTGCCAAGGTCGCGCGCATCCCGGGATTCCGGCCGGGAAAGGCGCCGGCGCAGATTGTGGCCAAACGTTTTGGCAAGGAGATTGCCGACGAATTCAAGCAGAAGGTCGTCGCAAAGGCGTACCGGAGCGCGCTCGAAAAGGAGAAGCTCGATGTGCTGAACATCGTCAACGTGGAAGAGGGGGCGATCGCGACCGGATCGCCGGCCAATGTGACGATCACCCTTGATGTTCGCCCCGAGTTTCAGCTGCCCGACTACGTTGGACTGCCAACCGAAGTTGGATCCGTTGAGGCAACCGAGGCCGAGGTGCAGAACGTGATCGAGGGACTGCGGGCGGAACGCGCAGATTTCCAGAAGGCCGACCGGCCGGCGCAGAAGGGCGACTACGTCAAACTGGCCTATGAGGGCACGATCGACGGAAAGCCCGTCGCGGAGCTGGTTCCCGACAAGCAACTCTACGGGAAGGTGCCGCAGACGTGGGAAGAGGTTGAAGGAACGAACGAGGGCGTCCTTCCGGGGCTTGGCGGCCAGCTTTCCGGCTTGAAAGCCGGCGACAAGAAGAACGTCACGATCACGTTTCCGGCGGAATTTCCCGCCGCGCCGGCGCTCTCGGGCAAGACCGCGACCTATGCCGTCGAGGTGCAGGAGATCCGCGAACGGGTGCTGCCACCGATGGATGCGGAGTTCTTCAAGTCGCAGCAGGTCGATGACCTCGAGGGGCTGAAGACGAAGGTGAAGGGGAATCTGAAGCTCCAGAAGGAGTATCAAAATCGCAGTGCGCAGCGGCGCCAGGTGACCGAGCAGTTGTCGATGCGCGCTGATTTTCCGGTGCCGGATTCGCTGGTCGAATCCGAGACCCAGAACGTCCTCCGCACGTTCATCGAAGAGAACATGCGGCGCGGCATACCCGCCGAGCAGTTCGAAAAGGACAAGAAGGAGCTGTTCGACGGCGCCAAAAAGGCCGCCACCGGCCGGGTGAAAGTCCAGCTCCTCCTGGCGAAGATCGCGGAGCAGGAAAAGATCTCCGTCACCGAGGAAGACATCAACGAGTACCTCTATCGTGAGGCCATGCGCTCGGGGCAGAAACCCGACAAGCTGGCCAAGTCGCTCGCGAATGATCGGGATCACCTGCGCTCGATTCAGCAGGGGATCATTTTCGACAAGGTGGTTGATTTTCTGGTCTCCAAGGCTAAGGTCAGCACGCTCCAGCCGCAGGCCTGAGCGTATCTCCCAACCACCACAGCACGTGAGCTATTACGTCCCCCTGGTCATCGAAAACACCGGCCGCGGCGAGCGGTCGATGGACATCTATTCGCGGCTGTTGAAGGACCGCATCATCTTCATCGGCTCTCCCATCGATGACGGGGTGGCCAACGTGGTGATTGCCCAGATGCTGTTCCTGCAGATGGAGGATCCGAAGAAGGACATCCACCTGTACATCAATTCGCCCGGCGGCATCGTCACGGGCGGGATGGCCATCTATGACACGATGAACTTCCTGCAATGTGACATCGTGACGTATTGTATCGGCATGGCGGCCAGCATGAGCACGGTGCTCCTGGCAGCCGGAACCCGGGGCAAGCGCTTTGCCCTGCCCAACAGCCGCGTGATGATCCACCAGCCGAGCGGCGGGGCCGGAGGACAGGCGGCCGACATCGCAATTGCGGCGCGGGAGATCCTTCGGTGGCGCAAGACCCTCAACGAAGCGCTCGCGAAGCACACCGGCAAGACACCGGACCAGATTGAGAAGGATTCCGACCGCGATTACTACCTGAGTGCACAGGAGGCCAAGGATTACGGAATCGTCGATCACGTGGTCGCCTCGACGCGGGAGGCTCAGTCGCTTTCGGTGCAGACCGCCGCCTGAGCCGCGCTGGCGCGGTACGTAAACTCCGGCCTCGACTCGCTCGTCGCGTCTCACACTCTGGCGCCATGGCCAAATCCGCGCGCATGACCCTCTGCTCGTTCTGCGGCAAATCGCAGGCCGAGGTGAAGAAGATCATCGCCGGCCCGGGGGTGTACATCTGCGACTCCTGCGTCAATGTCTGCAAGACGATCATTGACCGGGAGGTAAAGGCGCCGGCCGTGGAGGCCAAACCGACTGTTCGCCTAGTCAAGCCGTCCGAGATCAAGAAGACGCTGGACGATTACGTCATTGGTCAGGATCACGCCAAAAAGGTGCTCTCCGTGGCGGTTTACAACCACTACAAGCGCCTGATGTTCGATGCCGGGCAGTCGAAGGATCCGGCGGCGGTGTCGCCCGAGTTCAACGATGTCGAGGTCGAGAAGAGCAACATCCTCCTCGTCGGCCCGACCGGTTCCGGGAAAACGCTGCTGGCGCGGACCCTCGCTAAGATTCTCGACGTGCCGTTCGCGATTTCGGACGCGACGACGCTCACCGAAGCCGGCTACGTCGGCGAAGACGTCGAGAACGTCGTCCTGCGACTGCTGCAGTCTGCAAATTACGATGTGAAGAAGGCCGAGTGCGGCATCATCTACATCGACGAGATCGACAAGATCGGCCGCAAAACTGAAAACGTCTCAATCACGCGGGACGTTTCTGGCGAAGGCGTGCAGCAGGCGCTGCTCAAGATTCTGGAAGGGACCGTCTGCAACGTTCCTCCGCAGGGCGGTCGCAAGCATCCGAACCAGGAATACATCCAGGTCAACACGACCAACATTCTCTTCATCTGCGGCGGGGCGTTTGTCGGACTCGACGGAATCGTCCAGCGACGCCTCGGACAGCGCAGTCTCGGCTTTTCTTCGATCCAGGCGCAGAAGGAGCAGTCGATGCACCCGGAGGAAATGATGAAGGCGCTCGCGCCCGAGGATCTGATCCGGTTTGGGATGATTCCCGAGTTCATCGGACGGCTGCCGGTCGTGTCCGTGCTCGATCAACTCCAGGTCGCCGATCTCGAGAAAATCCTGCTGCGGACGAAGAACGCGATGGTGAAGCAGTATTCGAAGCTCTTCGCGATGGACGGTGTGCGTTTGAAGTTCACGCCCGATGCCGTGAAGGCCATTGCCGGGAAGGCAATCGAGTTGAAGACCGGCGCGCGCGCTCTTCGGTCGATCATGGAAACGCTGATGCTGGAAGTGATGTACGAACTTCCGCAGCGCGAGGACGTGACCGAGGTGGTGGTCGACGCGGCCGTCGTCGCGGGTCGTCGGAAGCCGACGCTGCGGCGGGCAGCGAAGGCAGAGCCGAAACAGGACGCCGCCTAGGCGGTTATCTTTGGGAGCTTGGCGGGTCCCCGATGCGGGTGATGCGCGGATGCATATCCGCCGGACCTGCTTCGTCTTGCCGAGGAATGGTGCGACTACCGGATTTCCGGTAATCGTCGCGCTTTCCCACGAGAGTCCCACCGGTATCGTTCGCGGCGTAGCACGGAAAACCCACGGTTTCCACGCCATGCAACCCAGACCTGAAATTCAGGAGATTCTCATTCTCGAACCAGACCGGATGTGCGCGGCGGTGCTCGCGCGCACGGCGGAGCAGGTGTTTCCCGACGCGCAGATTCAATCCGAAATGGATCCGTCCATGGCGGCGGCGGCGCTGGCGGATCGGACCATCGATCTGTTCGTCGTCACCGTTCGGAGCTTCGACCTGGATATCATCACCCTGCTCGGAGTTTGGGCCGACCAGCCCACGCGGGGAACGCGTGTTCTGGTCGTCACGCCCAATGGCAATTCGGCGCCGCTGGCGGCGGTTCGCATGCTGCCCATCTCGGGCATCTTCGACTGGGGCCGCGGCGATCTGTGCGAGCTCGAATTTGCACTTCGCGTCGTCGCAACCGGCTCGAACTACTGGAGCCGCGCCGTGCGAAAACCGGTTTCCGCCACCGCATTGAGGGAGGATTCGGTCACACCGTGGCCGAACGAAACACCCGGAACGCACGACGATGGGTCCATGCCGCCGCGATTTCCGCAACGTTCGCGTCCACCGCGCTGGTAGGACCCGCTGAGGACGGGCGGATTCAGAAGTGGGCGTAGTCCGCGGCCTGCAGTCCGCGACTGAATTCGACCAGCAGTTGGACGCATCGCTCCACGTCCTCCAAGTCGACCAGCTCACTTGGCGTATGCATGTACCGCAAAGGAATGCTGACGAGCCCGGTCGCGACACCACCGCGGCCCATTTGAATCGCCCGGGCATCCGTGCCGGTCGGACGGGGATCCGCCTCCAACTGGTACGGGATCTTCGCCTTCCTGGCGGCAGCAACCAGCCAGCCGTACATCTTCGGATTGATGTTCGGCCCACGGCAGATGATCGGGCCGCCTCCGAGGCGGGTCTCGCCGTATTTGCGATTATCGCAGTCCGGGTGGTCGGTTGCATGGCCGACATCGACTGCCACGGCGAGATGGGGATTCACGGCATAAGCGGAGGTCGTCGCACCACGGACGCCGATTTCCTCCTGGGCGGTTGCGACGCTCACGACCCGGGCCGCGAGCCTCTTTTCCTTCGCCAATCGGATCAGGGTCTCACCCACGACATAAGCACCAACCTTGTTGTCGAAAGCCCGGGCGGTTCCGATGCTGCCGTGGATCAGCTCCAATTCGTGATCGTAGGTCGCCACGTCACCGATGCTCACGCGATCCAGGGCCTCGGCTTTGGTGCGGGCGCCGATATCGATCCAGATTTCATGCTTCTTCGGCACCTTTTTCCGGTCGTCCTCGTCCATGAGGTGGATCGCGCGCTTCCCCGTGACGCCCTTCACCGGACCATTGGCCGTCTGAATGATCACCCGCCGACCGGAGATGACGCTCAGATCATGTCCCCCGATGGTGTCGAAATAAAGGAAACCCTCCTTGTTGACGTAGGTGATGATCAGCCCCAGCTCGTCGATATGCCCGGCGAGCATGAGAACCGGGTCTCCCTTCGGGTTCAGCGTGGCGATCCGGTTCCCGAGCGCGTCGTCGGCGTAGGCGTCGGCGGCCGACTTGACGTAGCGATCGAAAACCGCCTGGGCTTCACCCTCTGCCCCGGAGGGCGATCGCGAATGCAGGAGATCAGCGAGGAAAGGAGGAACGGCGTACGATTTGGACATGGTCATGTTGCTAGCAGAAGCGAGGGTGGATTGGGAAGCTTCGCCAGCGAGTCGAGTGTCCGCCGGCGAACGCGGTCTTTCGCCAAAATGGCGATTGCATTTGAATGTGAGTGGGCGAGAAAATCACCGACCCAACCGGTGAGCGCCGATGACGATTTATCCCGCAATTGACATCAAGAACGGTCGCTGCGTGCGGCTGACCCAAGGGCGTGCCGACCAGGAAACGATCTATGCCGATAATCCGGACGAGGTCGCAGCGGAATTCAAACGCGCTGGCAGCCAGTGGGTCCATGTGGTGGACCTCGATGGCGCATTTGCCGGCGAGCCGCAGAATCTCCCTGCTGTCCAGGCGATCGCCGCGCTCGGCATGCGGGTGCAACTCGGAGGAGGTCTCCGGACCCGCGCGGCCGTCGAGAGAGCCCTTGGCTTCGGGGTGAGCCGGGTCGTGATCGGCACGCGGGCCGCCGAAAGCGAGGCCTTCGTCGGTGAGCTGGTGCAGGCGTTTGGTGAAAAGATCGCCGTCGGCATCGACGCGAAGAACGGCCGCGTCGCCGTGCGCGGCTGGGTGGCGACGTCCGAACTCACTGCGACCGCGCTCGCCCAGCAAATGGACTCGCTTGGCGTGCGGACCCTGATTCACACCGACATCACGACCGATGGCATGCTGACCGGACCAAATTTTGCCGCCCAGGAATCGATGCTCCGCGCGGGCCGCTATCGAGTGATCGCGAGCGGCGGTGTCAGCCGTCGTGAGGACATGCTGAAGTTCGCCGAATTGGCCCGCCAATACGAGAATCTCGACGGCGTGATTGTTGGTAAGGCGCTTTACGAGAAACGGGTGGACCTGGCGGATTTGCTCGCCCTGGCCAAGTCGGCCTAAGGGGCGGTCGCCGGGGATTCGAAATTTACTTCCGCGGTGTCTGTCGACACCGTACCGGGGTGGAAAGCAACGGCGAGCGGAGCCGCGAATCCTCGCGGGGGTACGTGATGGTGAGCGGCGTCGCGTATGCGATCATGCTCGGCTACGTGCTCACGCGGTCCCGCGGCTACTTTTGGGACGAGGTCTTTCACGCGAGTCGGGCGAACGACTTGGCGACATCCGCCTCGTTTCGCGACTGGCTTCTGGATGATCGGATCGTCGCCCCGGGGCCATTGCACGCGCAGTTGCTGTTCACCGCGTCCGGATGGCATGGCGCACCTTTACCGCTGGTTGGACGCCTCATTAATACCGGACTCCTCGGGGCGACGATTGCGGTGCTGGCCTGGGTGCAGTTGCGCATTGGAAAGCGGCCCGTCGCGGCGATGGCGATGATGATGGTCCCGATGGTGTGGGTCGTTTCCGGACTGACGCTCACCGAGCCATTGTCGTTCTTTGGCGCGACGGTGGCGCTTGCCGGTGCCGTGTTGTGGAGCCAGCGCGAGTCGGACCGATCCCGGGCGGCAATGGCGTTCGCGCTACTGGCGTCCGGCACGGCGATCGCGACCGCAACGCGGCAGACGTACCTCGCGGCCGTTCCCGGATTGTGGCTTGCCGCGGTCGAAAAGCGTCGTGACTGGGGCGGAGCCCTCGCGGGAATCGTGGTCGGCTTGGTTCCCCTCGCTCTCCTCGTTGCGGTCTGGCACGGCCTCGTCGCTCCGCAACTGGCGTACGTCGAGCGCGGAGTCGCGCCACTCCACGCCTATCTGGCGTTTTCGTTCACCGGGGTCGTGGCGTTGCTCATCGCGCCGCGGTTTTATTGGGAGCATCGCCGGGTGGCGCTGGTAGGCGCCGCCGCGGCAATCATCGTCAATGGCTTGGGCCGGCTGGTTGAGCCGACCACACTCACTTCGGTGCAGCGCTTCCTGGGTCACCCGGCGGTCGGCCATGCCATCGAGAAGGTGGCCGGTGCGGTCATTGTCGCGGCCGGAGCGGCGTTCATCGCGGCAATGATCGCGGCGCTGAGCCGAAGCCGCGATCGGCTGCTCTGGGCGGCGGCGCTGGCAATTACCGGCTTGAGCGTCGCGTGCGCCGGAGTGGCGCAACTATTTTCGAGCCGCTACGCCGTGATGGCCGTCCCATTCCTGATTGTGTTCCTGGCGCCCTGGATCGATTTCGGTCGCTGGGCGATCGCCCGTGTCGTGTGCGGCAGCGGCCTGGGGCTGGCGATCCTGCACTCGTATTACGTGTACGCCTCGTAAGCTCTCCGATCAGGCCCGGCGACCCGGATGCTGCCGTCGGCGCGACGGCAGTTTGTCAGCGGGTGCAGTGCCAATCTTTTCCGCGAGTTCCTCCAGCGGATACGTGATAATTTCCGCGAGGGTCGGGTGGTACCAGGGTGCTCGTAGGAGGTCGTGCACGGTGGCCTTCATCGCCAGCGGTCCACTGAAGCAGTGGATGAGTTCACCGGCATCCTTGCCCACGATTTCCGCGCCGAGAATCCGCCCGCGAACCGGCTCGGCTATGACCTTCACGTACCCATAATTTGCATCCATCAGGATCGATTTGCCGTGATCGTTGAAGGGGTAACTGGCGACGAGGTAGCAGACGCCCCGTCGGTCGAGGTCCCGTTCCAGCTGACCGATCGTCGCAAGCTGGGGATCGGTGAAAACCACATTCAGCAGCAAGTCATAGTTGACCGGGGACAGATGCGCCACGCCACCGGCGTGGCGCGCTGCGAGCTCGCCCTGTTGGATGGCGATATGGACGATCTCCACTGGACCGGAACAGTCGCCGGCGGCGTAGATGTGTCGCGCGCTGGTTTGCTGCCAGCGGTTCGTGATGACCTGACCATTGGGGCGCACGTCGACCCCGGCAGCGTCCAAGGCCAGTCCGCCCGTGTTCGGTTCCCGACCGAGGGCGTTGAACAGATGGGCGCCCTGCCGACGCATCTTCCGGCCGTCATGGACGAATTCGACGGCGAACCCGCCCGTGCGGCCGTGCGTGACCTGGAGAAGCTGGGTGCCGGCGAACAATTCCACGCCCTCGTCGACGAGCGCCCGCTGGACGACAACCGAGGCGGCCGCCGAGTGGTCGCGAAGAATGTTCGGGCTGCGTTGCACGAGGGTGACCCGTGATCCGATCCGGTTCAAAAATTGCGCCAGCTCACACGCGACAATGCCGCCACCGAGCACGATCGCGCTCTTGGGAACGAAATCGAGGTTAAGCACATCGTCGCTTGTCCAGAAGGGAACGTCGGCCAGGCCCGGCACAGGCGGAACGCTCACCTTCGATCCGGTGCCGATCAGGAAATGTCGGCCGCGGATTCGCTGTCCGTTCGAGAGGGCGAGGGTGTGGGCGTCAACGAAACGAGCGTGGCTGCGGATCAATTCGAACCGGCCGGATTCCAGCGCTTTCGTCCGGTAATCGGCGAATTCGGTGATGATTTTCCGCTTTCTCGCCTGAATGGCCTTCATGTTCGCCCGTGCCCGCGGAATCGTCAGGCCGAACGTCGCGCCCTTCTGGGCGAGATGCAGAACCTCGGCCATGTACAACAGGGTCTTCGAAGGCATGCAGCCCCGGAGGATGCAAAGACCACCGAGTTGTTCGGCGCCATCGACGATCGCGGTCCGCAGGCCAAGTGATGCGGCGACGCGCGCGCCGTTGAACCCGGCGCTGCCTCCGCCAAGGGCGATAAAGTCGTACGATTTCATAAGGAATCCGGGTGAGGTAAACCGGGCGAAGGGGACTCACGCAATGCGCAGACGCAAATCGAAGGAGCGAGCCGGCGCCAATCGTCCGGCACTTTCCTTTCGTCCTGGTCACGCCCGTCGGCGCCCTGCGGCGAGTCTGCCTCCCATTCACCGCCCTTTCCCAAAAAGCATGATGTGAATTGTCTTCAGCACAATGGTGGCGTCCAACCGGAACGAAAAGTGGCGGATGTAGTACAGGTCGTATTCGAGCTTCCGGAGCGTGTCGTCGACATTTGCTCCGTATGGGTAGTTCACCTGTGCCCATCCCGTGATGCCGGGTTTGACCAGATGTCGGAAGTGATAGCAGGGAATCTGACGTTCGTAGTCCTCGACCAGGCGGTCCCACTCGGCTCGCGGTCCGATGAGGCTCATGTCACCGCGGACCACGTTCCACAATTGCGGCAATTCATCGAGTCGAGAGGCGCGCAGAAGCCGACCCACTCGGGTGATGCGCCGGTCGCCCGGCAGTGTGTACGGGGCGCCGGCGGCTTCCGTGTGCATCGTCCGCAGCTTGAACAGCCGGAAGGGCAGATGGTTCTTGCCGATCCGGGTCTGCACAAAGAACACCGCCCCGTGATCCTCCAGCCAGATTGCCAGTCCTGCGACCGCGATGAAGGGAAATGCGAGGACAAGCGCCAGGGCCGCGAACAGCAGGTCCGCGACTCGTTTGCCTCGTTCGAACATCGGCTCCCGCGCAATCTGAAATCCCTCCTGAAAGAGCCAGGTTTGATTCAGGCGGTAGAGTGGAATTTTTTGCCAGTAGATTTCGTGGAACAGCTCCAGGGTGTACGTGGGTACGCCCGCAAAATAGAGCTGCACGAGCCGACGCGACACTTCCGGCACAAGTTCGCGCGCCGATTCCCGGAGCACGATCGCCTCGACCGCGATCCGGTGCTCCTGGATGTCTGCCAGGACGGCCGAAAAGGGCCGGAGCTCGCCGTCTTCGCTCGCGCCGAATGGCGCGGCGGTATCCGGCACCACCACCGAATAGATGATGCGCTGCCGGACATCCATTTTCCGGCATTCCTCCCGAAAATCGTCGCAGCTTTGTCGATCACCGACGAACACGATGCTGCGCCCCTCGCGCGCCGCCACGTTGCGGAGATAGAACAATCGCCGATATCCGAGGGAAAGCGGGATCAACGTGACGAAGCTGAGGATAATGACGAAACGACTCGACTGGAGTTCGTAGCCGGCGGGAAACACGACGTAAGTCAGAAGCAGCGTGGCGACCAGTGCGCCAATCGTGGCAATCACGTGCTGGCTCGCGTAGTCCACGCTGAGCATGTCGGTGCGAGCGCGGTATCCCTGCACCAAATACGTGGCGAGGATGAACGCTCCAATCGGCGCGGCGAGCGGCGTCACGACGGTGTGCCCGGCGCCCACGCCACGGGCGAAACTGACGAGATTGAACACCGCGACAGCGGCGAAGATGTCGAGCAGAACGAGGGCAAAACCGGTGAGCCGGGAGGTCATTTGCCGAATTGAGGGGTACCGGAGTTGATCGGAGTCAGCAAGCTTCGAGGTCCTCGAGCAGCCGGCGCCACCGACGAATCGAATCACGGTCACGATGGACAGCCCCGAAACGCAGCGCGGCGGACTCGTAATTCGCGACCGTCACCGGTTCCCGGGCCAACGCGAGAATGGCGGCGGCCAGTCCCGCCGGGTCGTTGCGGTCGAGGGCGACGCCAATCCCGTGCTCCCGCACCAGCCGAGCGAGCTCGCCGTCTCGCGATCCGACGAAGATGACCGGTCTCCCCACGGCGGTGACGCCGTACAGCTTGCTCGGAAAGACGTACCGCTCGCAGTCCGGACGCAGCGTCACGATGTGAACGTCTGCCACGGCGAGGGTGACGCCCAACATGTCGCGCGGTTGGGACGGGAAAAACCGCACGTTCGAGAGCCCCTGCCGTTCGACTTCACCTTCGATGGTGGCGCGCCGTGCGCCCCCGCCGATGAACACGAACACCACCCGGTTTTCATCGCGCAACCGGGCCGCCGCCTCGATCAGGGGCTCCAGGTCATGAACCCGCCCGAGGTTGCCGGAGTAGGCGACGACGAATTTCCCCGCCAATCCCCACGCCTCACGCCGCTGCACAACCGCCGGTTCACCCCGAGCCAAGGCGGCGAGGCCGTGGGGCGGCCAGTTCGATATCACGGCGATGCGCCGGCGGGGGACCCGGGCGGCAGCGATGACATCCGCCATGCCGGTGCTCACGGTGACGCAGCACTCCGCCCCGCGCCACGCGGCGTTTCGCCACGGCCGCAAGGAGCGCAGCCACCGATGCCCGGTGATGGCGATGGCAACCTCGGGGTAAATGTCCTGGACCCAATGGACGAGACGAGCGCCCCGGAATTGGATCACGGGCGTGGCGAGGATCCCGAGCAGCGGCGGATCCGTCATTGCGACGACGATGTCGCCGCGGCGCACCTCACGCCACAACCGCCAGGCGGCCGCCACCGTGAAGCCAACGAAGGCCACCGCCTTCGCCGGCACCGATCCGTGTGCCCCTCGTGGCGTGCGCAGTCGGATGATCCGGACGCCGGCGTCAACCTCACCTGCGGCGACCGAGGCCCCTGGCCGGCTGGCGATCACGGTCACCCGATGGCCGGCCGCGGCCAGATCGCGGGCGAGGTCGGTGAGCAACTGCCCGGTGGCGGGCGTCTCCGGCCAGTAGAAGCGATTCAGAAAGATGATACGGCTCACGGCTGGTGCCGGTGGCGGAGTTCGTTCGCTTTCGAAACGCTCAGAAACTCATACCAGCCCATCAGTCGGCAAAAGACATACCCACGATAGCCATCGAGAAAGCCCTGCCGCCAGACGTAATGATAAAGGAAGCGCAGGGTTGGCCGGAAGGGAAGACGGCTGGCAAGATGCTTCAGGCGGCGCTTGCGGGCCAATGAAGCGTCGATCGGCGCGTTGGCGGCGGCGTTCCGGGCCGGCTCAGAGGTCAGCAACCGAGCCTCCCAGTTCGAGTACCGGTTGTGCTTGTCGACCCAGGCACCGATCGTGGGGAACGCGTAGTGTTCCATGTCATGGGTCAGCCGGCCGACACGACCCTCGAGGAGCACGTGCTCGTGAACCTCGTTGTCGCCCGAATCGGTGTCGTCAACCCCGGCGAACTGCTCATAGCGGCCCAATTGGTGGCGAAAAAGACGGAGATTCCAACTGGGGTAGTACCCGCAATGCATCAGCCATCCATCCAGGAACCAAAAGCGGCGGTTGACGTAGTACCCGTCACACGTGGGGGCCGCGATCGTCTGACGGATTTCCGCCGCCAAGGCGGCTGGAATGCGTTCATCGGCGTCGAGGATGAACACCCATTCGTGACGCCATGGGACATTGGCGAGCGCCCAGTTCTTCTTTTTCGGAAGCTGCCCGTTCCAGGCAAAATCAACGACCTGTGCTCCGGCAGCCCTGGCGATGTCACCGCTGCCATCCGTGCTTCCGGAGTCGATGACGACGACCTCGTCGGCAAACTCGCATGAGCGCAGGCACGCACCGACGTTGGTCCGCTCGTTTTTCGCGGGGATCAGGATCGAAACGGGGCAGCGATCGTTCATGCCGGGGCTGGAGGAGTTGGGTCGCGCAGCAGCGCGTAGCGCAGTCCGCAGAACAAACAGAGCCACCAGGTCAGGACGACGGCAAAATTGCCGAAGGGAAACTCTACCCCGGCGTAGAGCAGCACGACGACACATCCGCCGAGGAGATAGGTTGACAGGGGATTCGCGAACTCCGCCCGCGAGACTGAAATCAGGGGGAGCACCGCGAGCAGCAGGAGCAAAGCGGATCCCACGACCCCGTGTTCGGCCAGCGACTGCAGCCAGTCGGAGTGCGCGTCGTGATAGTAAATGGGAAATCCGTCGACGGATTCCTGGGTGTTGTAGAGCGTGAAAACGTAGGGATATGATGCCATCCCCCAGCCAAACCACGGCTTCGCGCGAGCCATTCGCCAAGTGTTTCGATAAAGCAGGACCCGGGCATCCGACTGGAGGTTGGCCCGCATTTCACCCAGCTGCGTGCGCGTCAACTCGGCACGCCGGACGATCGTGTCGCGTGACAGGTAGACGATGCCGCCAAGACCGACCAGCCCAGCGACACCTGCGCCCAGGAGCGCCGGCGCGATGGACTCATGGAAGTGCCGGCGTTGCCGGATGAATCGGATGGTCCAGTGCAGGAAGGCTCCCCCCAGCAGGATGATTCCAAGAATTGTGGACGAACGCGAAGCGCTGAGCGGAATTGTCGCCGCCATGATCAGCAGGGCAACGACGCCGCCGAACGCCGGAGAATGGAAGATGTCGCGTGCCTCGCGGCGGCGGGCGTAGCACCAGGTCAGCGCCAGGCAGGCGGCCATCATCAGCAGGATGAAGGCCCCCCAGTGGTTGTGATAGACAAAGCTGGCGAAAAACTGATTTTGCCGGGTGGAATAGGCGCCGAAGTACAAGCCCGTCGCCCGGGTCAGTCGCTGCACCGTGCCGAAAACCGAGAGGACGAGCGCGTTTACCACCACGAGGAGCAGCAGTCCCCGAATCGCGCGTCGACGTCGGATGACCAGGGCGAGATTGTAGCAGGCGACCCAGATTGCGTCGAAAATCCAAAGCTCACGGAGTGCCGAGGCGGGCACCGCGGCGCTGGGCCAGCCGGCACGGCTCGCACTCGGGATGTATTGCAGCTCTCCGTCCACGCGGATTTCCCGCAGGCTGGGATTGAGTGCCCCGGCGATGACGAGGCCGTTGAAGACCAGGAACGGCAGCAGCCACCAGAGCACGGCATGATTTCGTCCCGGGCGGTGGATCAGGTCTCGAATCCCGACAGCGGTGATCAGGATTCCGAGCGTTCCCCACCAGGCCAGTGGCGCTCGCACCCAGTCTGCCTGGCCGCCGAAGGCCCAGGTGGTGGCGACGACAAACGCGCCAACATGACCGACCGTGAGCCATTCCAGGACGGAAAGCCGGCCGCGGTGGGATCCTGGCGGGGACAAGGCCGGGTCGTTTTTCGAGGCAGGCTGGCTCGTCATCGTGACGCCATGATCAGGGGGCGGCCGGGCGGAGACGGCGATAGAAGTCCGCCAGAGTACCCGCGGCGCGATCCCATGAAAACTCACGCAGCACCCAGCCGGCGGCCCGCTCGCCCCGGTCGCGGAGCTCGGTCGGCGAGTGCGACGTTGCCGCGAGCAGCTCGTCGCCAAACCGCGCCCAAGGAACGCACCACCCGCGCTGGTCGAGGTTGAGCGCCGACCACGGCGTCGTGTCAGTGACCAGCGCACAGACCCGGTGGGCCATCGCCTCGGCCACGACCAGGCCGAAGTTTTCGGAGTGCGATGGCAGGAGAAACAGCGAAGCCACCGCGTATGGCGGCGGTCTGCCGGCACCGCTGAACACGCGGATCCGGCCGGTGCCGGACATTTTGAGGATGTATCGTTCGAGCGCTTCGGGCGTGTACTCCTGGGGGATGCCGACGAGCAGCAGCAGCCAGTCCTTGGGGGCGCGTTCCAGCCACAAATCGATCAACTCGAGCACCCGTTTCTTCTGATGGAACCGGGAGTAGAACAGCGCCGTGCGATGCGTCAGCGTGTCGGGGCACTGCTCGTGCCAGTAGTCGCGCGCCGCGAGCACCTCGGCGGCCGCCGGGGGCTCGACTCCATTGGGTGCGATGCAAACGGGCGCTGCAAACTGAAGATCCCGAATGTCGGCGGCTTCCTCATCACTGGTCGCATGCCAACCGTCGGCGTCGGACAAGGCATGCGGATGGACGAGGGTGCGGGAAAACTGTTTCCGCCAGCCGCGGTGCCGCCACGCCCACGCACTCATCATGCCGCGGGGTGAAACCACCAGGGCCGCACCCGACTCGGCCGCCCGTCGGTGCGCGTAATGCAGCGTTCGCAACCAGAGTGAGTGATGGTGGATCACCGCGGAACCACTGACTTTCAGCGCTCGATCCAGCCCGGTGGAGCGGCAGAGGCGCTGCGGCCACTCGCGCCGGAAGACGACGACTCGCAATGATCCGTCTGTCGTGATGTCGCCTGTCCGCGCCGCATCCGGGTGGGTCGAGAACAGCTGCACGTCGTGTCCCAAACGGGCGAGCGCCGAGCAGAGCAGGCGCACGGATTTGCTCGGCCCTCCATGTTGTTCCTGGAGGCTGGGAACGACGTGACAAAGTTTCATGCAGCCTCGATCAGATTGGATCGGGTCGGTCCTTCAAGGGCCGGCAGGGGTTTCCGGCACAGACCATCCGCGGAGGGATGTCGTGCACCACGACGGAACGCGCGCCGATAACCGCCAATTCGCCGATCGTGACACCGGGGCCGACAAACACGTCCGCGCTCACCCAGGCGTTCTGGCCGATCGTAATCGGATGAGTGACCAGTGGCATGCTCCAGAGCCGGTAGTCGTGGGTGCCGGAACAGAGGTGGCAGTTCTGACTCACGTTGGCACCGTACTGGAAGGTAATCGGAGCCAGATTGTAGATCGTGACGTGGGGACCGACCATTGATCTCGGCTGGAGCGTGAGCTTCCAGGGAAAAACGACCCGAGCCGTCGGGAACACCACCACCCGTCCAGTCTCCGGGATTCGGGCGCCGAACAGGACCAGCAGCCACGCACGCCAGCGGTGGAGCGGGCGGGGGCTCCATCGAAAGGCAGTGGCCTGCACGACTGCCCAGATGCCGCGAAGCACGATCTCGCGGGGCGGGTACGGTGTCTGGCAATGCTGGCCGAGGAAGGGGGGCTCGCTGGACATTACGCTCGGAGCTTGGGCAGGGCCGACAGGCACCGCGACGAAATTTCAGGACGGGCGGACAATCTGCTCGAAATCGGACAGAAGGCGCCGGGCGCACTCTCCGTAGTCGTACTGACGAACGTGGGCCTGCGCGCGCGCCGCGAGGCGGTCGCGCAGCACGGCATCGGAGAGCAGCCGGATGAGTGTCCCCGCGAGCCGATCCACGGCGTCGGCTCCACTGTGATCGAAAATCAAACCGTTTTCCTCCGGCCGCACGAGTTCGCGAAAACAGGGTAGGGCCGACACGAGGGTGGAACAGCCGGTGGCCATCGCCTCCGCGACGGAAACGCCGAACGTTTCTCCGGCTTCGGCGATGCTCGGATAACAGAACACGTCGAATCGGGCGTAGCGATTGGCCAGTGCGGCGGCATTGAACTCGGGACCGACGAACGACAACCGGTCACCGAGCGCGGCGCCGAATTTGCGTTCGAGAGCATCACGATAACCGTCGCCTCCGCCGCCGTCGGGAATCGCCCACGGACCCACCAGTTCGACCCGCCACGGCGGAAGATCCGGCCGGCCAACGAGCCGGGTGGCGGCGGCGAGCAACAAGTCCAAGCCCTTTTCGGGATGGATTCGACCGACGTAACCGATGACCAAGGTGGATGGCGTCCGGCGCGGCAGGGTGGCGGACCGCCGGGCTCCTGCTTCCGCGTGCAGATGCCAGTCAATCGGACACGGAAACAGTCGGATTCGGTGTTCCAGCCGCGGGTTCTCGGCCCGCAGTTTCCGGCTGACCGCATCGCTCACGGCGAGCAGGAGATCGACGTTTCCGTACGCCCGCCCATGGCCCTTCGGCATTCGTCCGATCACGGCCACGACGCGGCCGGCCGACCGCTTGATCCAACGCAGCCAAGCCGGAAGCGTCACGGTGTTACAGATCACGAAATCCGCGGCCGGGAGGTGTCGTGCCACGCGGAATCCCCACCAGGCGTCATGCCAGAGATTGACTGCCAGCGAGCGATGGTGCGTCGCGCCGCGGAGTCGAAGGTGGTTCACGCCGTCGACGATCTCCTGCGTCGCGAGATCCGGCCAGCGGCGGGAGACAAACGTGACCTCGTGGCCGGCGGCGACGAACTCGCTCGCCAGCCGAGACCAGATCTTCTCGGTCGATCCGCCGCGGATCGGCGGTACGGGCAGGAAGAAACTGGTGACAATCGTCAGTCGCATGGCGTGACGGGGCTCACTTGAAGAACGCCTTGCACGCGAGCAGGAGACCACACAGGGCGACACACGCCTGGTACAAGGATGACGTCCACACCACGAGTGGCGACTCCGCGTTCAGACACCAGGCGAGAAACAGGATGTTGATGACGCCCGCGAGAGAGAATGTCGGGGCATTCATCGTGCTCAGTGAAATCATCACCAGTCCGAAGCCCATGACGAACCCGAGGGCGGCCGGGCCGACAAAGCCGAAATTCGCATAAGCTTCGGAGATCATCCCGAACCCGATGCTCGTGACATCCGCCTGTTCATTGGTTTGCAGCCCGAGTTGCACGGACAATAGTTTTACGGAGTCGGTCGGCTTGGGTTTGTTCGGCCAGATCGCGCGGGGGACGAGTTGGGCGGCGATGTTCGCATACGAGTCGCCCAGGAGGAACGGTCTCCGATCCGGCGTCATGTCGACCGCGACGCACACGATCTGGAAGAGCGAGGCGCGCCGCATGAGGTCATAGGTCGCGGTCGTGGCGGAGGACTGCTGAGGATCGGAGCGGGCGCCCTGGAGGCCGTATTCGAACCACGACGTGAAAAACTGTGGAATATCCATGATGCCGACCTGGGGCGCGTATTCGCGCCAATAGATCTGCCGCATGCGCGTCTTGCCAACGTGGAGCAGCCCGAGCACCGGCAGCAGAATCGCGCAGGCGAGCCAGGGAACCCGTCGTGACGTGGAGAAGTAGCCGATCAGCAAAACCAGCAGCGTGATCAACCCGCTCACGAGCATGAGCGAAAGGAAGAGCAGGATCAGCTGCACAAAAACGTTCGCAGCGAGGAAGAATTTGTCGCGCGAGGACAGCATGCCGGCGCCCCAGAAACGCGCTTGCAGGAAGATGCTCACGATTCCGATGCCGACAAAGACGGCACGAAACGTTCCGACCCAGTTGGTGGGAATCCATTGGGTGAATTGGGCGATAAAGAGGTAGACCGTCGTCACGGTGACCGCATGCACGGTAAAGTGCAGTCGCGTCTCCGGAATAATCTCATCGTGCCAGAACGATTTGCCACGCCCGCGATGGTAGACTCGGCGGCCCGCCACGGCGCCGACGATGGTTGCTGCTTGGAACAGGAGGACCGCCAGCGCCGCCTTCTGAAGGATCGACACAGGGTACGCCGAGATCACATCGTGTTCCGTCAGAATGGGCAGGGCGTAGAACGGAAGGGTTGTGAGAAGGAGCAACTCGACATGCGGATAGCTGACGTCGTTCCGCTGGACCCAGCGCAACATGGGGACGATTCCAAACGCGAACAGCCCGATCGTAGTCGCGGTGAGCTGGGCATCGTCGGACGTGGGATTGAGCCAGTACCAGACTGCGAATACGGTCAGCGTGATGTAGCCGGCAGTGGCAAGCTGCCGGGCGTGGGCAGGAACGGCGAAGGCGTCGCGATTGCCGGAGGTCTTCATGACGTGCCGTGCGCGAGCACTATGACGGTTTCGACAGTCCGTCGCGGAGCGTGGGTATCGATCAGCGCCTGCATCCGCTCCGCCGACGGCGGGCTTCGCAGCACACTCGCAATCGAAGACGCGAGTGCGTCAACATCACCACAAGGGAACACGTGCGCCGGGCCTTGCGGTGCCGCAAGATCCTCGGCGCAACCGCAGCGATTGCTCGCGATCGCGGGGGTTCCCGACGCGAGCGACTCATTGACGACCAATCCCCACGTCTCACCGTAGTCGCTGGGGAGCACGACGCAATCGGCGGCGACATAGGCAGCGGGCATCTGCGATTGGTTCAGAAACCCGGCAAACGTAGAGCAGGTTTCGGCACCCTCGCGGGCGCGCGAGAGCGAATTCCTTAGTTCGCCGTCCCCAACCCAGAGGATATGGACCGGACGTCCATCGACCCGACCGAGGCGCCGGACGGCGGCCTGCAAGTCCTGTGGGCGCTTCTTGGGGATGAGCTTTCCGCAGTACAGCACACAGTGCGCACCGGGATCTACTTGCCAGGATCCGCGGATCATCGGCCGGGTCGGCCGCAGTGTCTGCGACGCCGCGCTGAATCGGGCGTTATCGATGCAATACGGCGCGGCGACCATCCGATCGGCCGAGATTCCATGGCGTGAATAAAACCGTCGGTTCGCGGTTCCGATGCAGAGGAACCAGTCGATCCGGGCGAAGTACCAGCGCAGCGCAATCCGTTTCCACAGTCGTTTCGCCAACCGTTCTGGGGCAAGATCGTTGTTTTCGCCCCTGAGCCAGACGGGAATTCCGAGCGCCCGTGCCGCCGCCACTGCCGCCCAGAGCGTCCGAAACCGCCAGCCCTCGATCCAGAGTGCCGTCACTCCGGAGTCGCGCAATAGCTGCGTCCATGTCGACTTCAGGCGGACGCCATCGAAGCGGTCGAGTCGCCAACCGGCTTCGATGTCAAGGAAGCGGTGTGGATACCCGGAAAGAAGGTCGAGGTCCCACGCGAAAGTCTGGCCAAATTCGCGGTCGAGGGAAGGTGCCACCGCGTGGGGCGTAAGAAACCAGACCTCGAAAGGTACGCTGCCGTCACCGGCAAGTTCGCGCCAGAGCGGAGCCTGGTACTGGATGGGATGACTGGTGACGATGGCCAGCATCGCTACGTCGCGAATTCGCGCAGGATTTCCGCCCACCGGTCTCCGTAGGCCGTCCACGAATGGGTGGCGGCGAGCGGCGTCGCGGCAGCACTCACGCGTGCACGGTCGGGCGGCGCCGCCAGCCACCGCCGCAGTTCCGCCTCGAGGGCTCCCACGGAGCCCGCCGGCACGACCGCTCCCATCGCGGGTTCTCGGATCAGATCGACGGCCCCGGTGTTTGGGGTCGAGATGATCGGCAGCCCGGCGGCCAGCGCCTCCAGCAGCACGAGCCCGAAGCCTTCCACGAAACTGGGCAGCACGAGCACATCCGCGCTGCCGTAGATGCCGGGAAGATCGGGGTGCGGAACCGGGCCGACCACCCGCAAGCCCGCCAGCGGTGGAATCAATGCGCGCTCACGTGCGCCGCACGGTCCGACGAGCCAGAGTTCGGCGTCCCGCGGCGAGACTCGTCGCCAGGCCTCGATCAGGACGGGGACTCCCTTCCGGCCGATGAGCGAGCCGACAAACAGGAACCGGACGGGCCGGGTTTCGCCCGGTGATGCGCCGGTCGCTGGAGCAGTCGCGGCAAACCGCGACCAATCCACTCCGTATGGGTTCACGCGGATCTTCGCCGGGTCGATTCCGGCTTCGAGCAGGGATTGCCGGGCGAAGCTCCCGGCCACGACGATTCGGGCTGCGCCGGCGTGCTCGGCGTCTTCCGCGGCTCGAACCTCGGCTGGCCGACCGGAGTCGGCGGACTGCCATTCAGGATACTGCAGGCGAAGCTGGGCGAGATTCCGGGCAATGCAGGCCGGATGAGCGATCGACCGGTCGAGCATGAATGGTTTGTTCGCCGCCGCGGCGCGCTCGGTGAGCACCCATCCGGACGTGTCGAATCCGATGATTGCGTCCGAATGCGCCAGGCTTTCGGACGGAATTCGCTGTTGAAAACGCCGGTTGCGGTCGTGCAGGACCGCATGCGACTCGCCGCCTTGGCGCAATTGCCACAGCGCCCGCAATTCGTTTCCCGGAATGGTGCGAACGCGTGACCCTGCGACGCCGGTCGCGATCCGTGAACCGAGTCCGCCGATCATCGGCCAGCCGCGCACGGTCCGGGCGAAGGCGGCGCCAGCGCCGTGTTCGGCCAGCGCGAATCCGGTCCAGAACTCCCCGAGCAATCCGCGAGCGTCGAGCTCGCGCGCGAGGCGGAAAGCGTGCTGTGTTCCGGGATGAGCCAGCAGAACCCGCATGATCAGGATGCGCGGCGCGTCCGCCACGCCACCAGCCATCGGTTATGTGCGATCGGCCGGAATTCGGGCATGAGCGGGCGCCACCATGCCTGAGTGATGATTTCGGTGTGATAGCCGGCCTCCCGGAGCTGGCGGATGCAGCCGGCCTCCGCCTCGAGACTGTGGGTCTCGATCAGGAGACGGCAGTCGCGGGCGAGGGTGGCGCGGCCCGACGCCAGGACCTGCGCCTCGGGCCCGTCGATGTCGATCTTGATGAAGATCGGTTCGGGTGCATCAGCTGCCAGCAAGTCGAGGGTTTTCCAGATTGGCGGCGTTCCTTCACCGGCAAACCCGACGTGAATGGCGAGGGCCGCTTGGCTGATCTGCGGATTCGAAGCCAGGTTGCTCCGGAACATGGCGAGTTCAGTTTCCGCCGGCTCCACTGCGATCACGCGCTGAATGCCGGGCTGTCGCAACAGATGCAGCGTCAAATCGCCCTTGGCTGCGCCAAGGTCCAGTGCAGACTGGCATCCCGCCAGCAGTCGGCGCACCGCCGTGAACGTTTCCGCTTCGTAAAGCCCAAGCCAGATCTGGAAATCGCCGCCTCTTAAGTCGAGCGACACGACGAGATCCTTGTAGAGGCCGGCGACAATGCGACGCGGGCGGCGGCCGGCGGGCAGCAATCGACGGATGGGATTCATGGGCTTGGCCTGCGAAATGCGTTCACCGGTTGGAGGCCGCGCGCCGGCGGACCATGGACCAGAAAATCTCCCTCTTCACCGGCTGACGGCTCGCGCATGTGCCGGCGAAATGCGCGAGGAACTGCGCGACGCCGGCGAGCCCGGGCGCCAGGAATCTCGGCTGCCGCACCCAAAACCAGCAGAAGCTGAGCAGCTTGAGCGGCATGACCGCGAGGACGTCCGGCGCCGGACACCGCCGCAGTGTCATGGCGAACTCGTTGCATACGCCGGAACGATGCAGGCCGTACCAGTCGCGATCGTTCCAGGCCTTTTCGTGCCAGACGTGCACTCCCGTGAGTTTCTCGACGGAATAACCCAGGTCAGCGAGCCGGTAGCAGAGGTCCTTTTCCTCGGACCCATAGATCCCGGGCGCCGATGCATAGAATCCGGCGGCCCGGACAGCCGCCAGCCGGAGGACATGACCACAGCCAATGAAAATGCTGACCATTTCCGGTTCGTTGCGGGACACCGGCGTCGGTCGGTCCGGTGACAGGATGTCGAACGCGATTGCCGCCACGTGCGGAGCCCGCTCCAACCGAGCGATGGCGCGCGAGATTTCGTCCCGCTGCAAGAACCAGGCGTCGTCGTCGATGCTGACGTAGTACTCGGCATCGCATCCGCGCATTAATTCGTTCCGACTTTCAATGATGCCCCGTGACTGCGCGTGCGTTTGCCACGTTATATCGGGATACTGCGCGGACAGGGCGGACGTGCCGTCGGTGGAACCGTCGTCGAGAACCGCGATGGTGAGGTTCGGGTAATTCTGCGCCCGGGCGGACGCCAGCGCCTTCGGCAGGATCGAGGCCCGGTTGCGGGTGGTGATTCCGACGAGGACCCGGGGCGAGGGGGGCGAATTCGATCCAACCAGGTTGCTCGAGTCGGTCACGATAGGGCGGCGGTTCCGCTGGCGCTGGATCGGTGCCGCTGCGGCGTGGCCGGGCTACCAAACGCAATTGTGTCGGGCGGGATATCCCGAGTGACGATGCTCCCGGCTCCGATCACCGCGCCACGTCCGATCCGCACGCCGGGGAGAATCGTGACGTGGGTGCCGATCCACGCCTCGTCCTCGATCA
>DASZYH010000042.1:0-10788 GCA_035545515.1 Opitutaceae bacterium | reverse complement strand
AATGAGGGCAGGCTGAGTCGATCGGATTGTACCGCGAATGAACGCGAATAGACGCGAATAGGGATTCAGAGATGCGGCCCTGACCTTTTCATCCTTCGCGAGACAATATCGTTTCTCGCGAAGGCCGCGAAGGGGACGAAGGGCAGATACTGGCGCGGAAGGGACTGGCGCCCTACCGCTCCGAGCGATGGTTTAATGTGGGCACGGTGACCTCGCCGCGCGAGGGATGTGGGCATCGTGCCATCTGGGCGGCAGAACTCGATCGGACTGTTTGGGCCGGAGACAAGGGGCATCGCCTTACGGCATCAACGGAGCTTCTGGCGGCGCAGTCGGACGCTTGTAGGTGGGGCGGGTGTATGGCGCGGGACGCGAAATCCGCTTGCGCCGGGATGCGGCGGGCGGTGTGTTCGCGGGGTCCGTCGTTCTTTTCCACGAACTTCCGGTCAGCAGGGAAGGCCGTGAAAATCGGCCACAGTTGCGCTGCGGTAACATGTCACGAACCCGCACCTCGTCCGCCCTTCCGGGCGCGCGAGGAGAAGCCAATCGAGTCAGCTCGGTGAAGGCGCGGGGGAGGCAGCGCGACGCGGGTGAAAGCTCGCTGCCCACACGCCAGGCGTGATCCAGGTCCATCCTGAGGATCGCCGGCGCGGCGGGCAGTCGGGGTTTCGACGCGACGCGCGACAAACATGAAGTCCGAATATCTGCCCCGGCAGGCTCACGCGTTGCGGTGCGATCTTTGCGCGCGCCGTTCCGCGAAAACTTCATCGCAAAAATGAAGCGTGAGAGCACGTCCGACGCGTGGGGCGCGTGGGAGGTGGCAACTGCCCGGTGACAAGTCTCGGCGATGCTGCGCCAGTCGCAGCCAATCCGATCGCTTGCCGTCGTGCGGGGCCGCTTCCGGCATCGCCGCGCGGCGCCGGTATCTGCTCTTGCCGCATCGCAGCAGATACCATGTCCAATCCTCCCTTGCCGGCGCGCAGCGTGCGCCGCGCCCTCCTCATTCCGGCCGCGCTGTGCGCGCTCGGACTCCAGGCCCAGACCGCGCCGCAGCAACTCGAGCCGTTCATCACGGCCGCCACGCGCACGCCCGAAGCGCCGCAGACGCTGGGTTCCGACGTCACCGCCCTTTCATCCGACGACGTCGCCACCCGGCAGATCACGACGGTGTCCGACGCGCTCGGGTCGGTTTCCGGCGCGCCGTTGTTCGCATCTGGTGCGCCCGGCTCGACGACCTCGCTTTTCCTGCGGGGCGCCAACTCGGACCAGACGCTGTTTCTCGTCGACGGCATCCGGATGAGCGATCCGAACACCGACTACGAGGTGTTCCTCGGCGGGGCCTCGCTCAGCCCGACGGACCGGATCGAGATCGCCCGCGGACCGCAGAGCACGCTGTACGGCGGAGAGGCGATCGGCGGCGTGATCTCGATCAGCCAGGCACCGGGCTCGGGTCCGGCGATGTCGACCATCGCGGTGGAGGGGGGCAGCTACGACACGTTCAGGGGCAGCGTCGCGAGTCAGGGGGCCGCGGGAGCGAACGCCTGGACATTTTCCGCCCAAGGTGGGCACACCGACAATGCGCGGGCGAACAACCGGTTCGACTCCGCGAACGTTGCCCTGCGCGTTGACCACCGGGTGAATGATAACGTCGGGGTGGGCGGGACGGTCCGGTGGTTTTTCGGGCGATTGGGATCGCCGGGAGACATCTACACGAACGATCCGAACGACCGTGAAACCGAGAGCAATCTGCTCGCGACGACGTTTGTTGACGCGAAGCTCGGCGCGGATTGGACCACGCACGTGACGCTCGGCGGACAGGACCGGCGCTACGTGGCGGACACCCCAACGCCGAACCCGCCGTACGATTCGCCGTCTGCGAAGACGGTCGTGACGAACCGGCGGGGCGTCCTCGATGCGCAGGCGACGTACTCGGGCGTCGCGCACAACCGGCTCACGGTCGGAGCGACGGGCGAGGTGAATCAGACGCGGAACACGGGATTCGGCGCGATCGACAATCACGAGCGGTTGTTTGCCGTCTTTGCCGAGGACGAGTATTCGCCCGTTGAAAACGTGTTTCTCACGGGCGGCCTGCGGAACGATGACTTCGACACGTTCGGACGGGCGACGACGGGGCGGGCGACCGTGGCGTGGCTGCCGATTCCGAAGACCCTGAAGCTGCGGGCGAGCTACGGCACGGGGTTCCGGTCGCCGAGCTTCCTCGATCTGTACGGGCAGGACGCGTACTACGTCGGGAATCCCAACCTGCATCCCGAGCGCAGCCGGGGGGCGGACGCCGGGCTGGATTACTATTTGCCGAACAACGGCGGGGTGCTGAGCGCGACATGGTTCGAGAACGATTTCGACAACCTGATCGATTACGATTTCAGCGTGTTTCCCTCGACGGTCGTCAATGTCGGCAAGGCGCGGACGCGGGGCGCCGAGTTCGAGGCGCGGACGACGCTGCCGGGCGCGGTCGAGGCGAGCGTCAGCTACACCTATCTCGATGCGCAGTCACTCCTCGCCGACGGTCATGCCCCGCTGCTGCGGCGGCCCAGGAATCAGTTCAATGTCGATCTGCACCGCACCTTCGCGTCGGTGGTCACGATCGGCGGTGGCATCGCGTACGTTGGCCGCCGTGCCGATGTCGATGCGCAGAGCTTCGCGACGATCGTCGATGGCGGCTACCCGCTGGTCCGCACTTACGCCTCGTGGCAGGTCACGCCGCGGCTGAGCCTGAAGGGTCGCGTCGAGAATCTCCTCGATCGCAAAACCCAACCGGTGAACGGCTATCCCGCGCTCGGCTCGGCAGTCTTCGCGGGCGCGGAATGGACGTTCTGATCGCCACCATGCGCAACGAATCACCAGACGGCGGAGCGCGGCGCTCCGAACTCCCCACTCAACCTCAAACCTCAACTCCAATCCTCATGAACTCACCTCGTACTTCTGTTCTGATCATCACTATTCTGGCGGCGGCGGCGCTGCGGCTGGTTCCGCATGCTCCCAACGTCACACCGATCGCGGCGCTCGCATTGTTCGGCGGCGCGCAACTGAAGGACCGGCGCCTCGCGTTCGGGCTTCCGCTGGCAGCGATGATGCTCAGCGATCTCGTGCTGGGCTTCCATTCGGCGATGTGGGCCGTGTACGGCTGCTTCGCCCTGACCGTGTCTCTCGGACTCGCGCTGCGTTCGCGTCGCGGGCCGGGCGCGATCGTCGCGGCGGCACTTGCGAGTTCCGTCGTATTCTTCGTCGTCACCAACTTCGCGGTGTGGGCGATGGGCGGCATGTATGCGCCGACGACCGCCGGTCTGGTCGAATGCTACGCGGCCGCGGTGCCGTTCTTCCACAACGAGGTGCTCGGCGATCTCCTGTACACGGCTGTGCTGTTCGGCGGGTTTGCCCTCGCCGAAGAGCGCTGGCCCGTCCTGGCGCGGCCCGAGGCGGCCTGAGCGAGGCCGCGAGATTCGAACAGCATCCAGTGTTCCCGTCGCCCCGATCGCGGGCTCGACCCATCCCATCGCGTGCAGGGCGTCACTCACGTTTTTCGTGAGGTCGGAACGCATTTTCCGGTGACAGCCCTGCACTTTTCCCTCCGCCGGGTTTGTCACGTATTACGTGACAAATCCGAGGTAAGCCCCCTGAAAGTTTGTCACGTAATACGTGACAAACGTGGATCGGCGTTGTGGAGGGGTGACGGGCTGGAAAGCTAGCGCGGTTCAACTTGAGTCGTAGCCGCCGGCAGGGCGCGGAGCCTGCCCTCCGTCGCGCTTGGGCGAAGGAGGGTTCCTTCCGCGCCGTGGCTCGATGTAGGGCGGGGTCGCCTGACCCCGCCGCGGCTGGGAGCGGAGGCCCAGCCCAACCACCGGAGGCATCGCACCGGTGATCGGCTACAGCATTGTTCAACCGCTCTAGTCGCGGGCGTTGCCGGTGGTCGTCGATGTGACGGCGCTGGCAACCGTGGCGGCGTGGGTACCGGTGCGATTCACGCTCGCATTCCCGGTCGCGGCGGTCGCACCCGACACCTGATGAGCGCCATTGGCGTTCGCCGACGCGGCGCTGGCGGCGCCACTCACCGTGGTCGACGACATCGAGGAGATGGCCTGGGTGCGGGCAACGGCCTGCATGTACGCCTGGTAATTGGACGCGACCTTGGCCCGGGCGGCGCCCCACGAGTCGGCGGACGCCTTGGCGGCGACCTTCACGCTCCGCTTGAGCGCCTTCTCGCGAACGGCGACGTCCTTCACGGCGGCGTTGAAGTCCGCCTTGGAGTCAGCGGACAGCGACTTCGCGTGCTGCTTCATCGTCGCGACCGCGCGGGTGTTCGCGCTGATCTGGTCGTCGATCTGCGCGGTGATCGTGCGGCGGGCCGAAAAGTCGGCGCGCTCGACCGCGCGAACGGACGGACCGGCGCTCGCCACGGCAGTCACCGCGTGCGCGTTCGCGGCGTTCATGCCGGGTGCGGACACGGCGACGCCGCCGGCATTCGACGCGTCGGCGGCGAGCCGGGCCTGCCGCATGCCGATGGACTCGAACGCACTCGTGTCGAGCGTGCCGTCGGGTCCGACGATCGCGCCGCCCGTGGCCGTGGAGTCTCGAGCGCCGGCGGAAGCCGAAGCCCAGCCGCCGACCGGCACGGTGGCGACGCTGCCGGCACCGACCGCGATGCCGGACGCCGCGCCCGAGGCGCCGACGCCGAGCGCGGGTACGCCGGCATGAAGAGCGGCGGCCCCGCCGAGATTGGCGCCGAGAGGCGCGGCATTGGCGGAGATCAGCGCGGTGCCGAGGCAGAGAGCGGATGCAATGATGACGTTGGTGGTATGGATGTGGGTATTCATGATCATCCTTTCGGCGTGCTGAGACAGCGGTCCGGGCGGACGGCGATGCAAAACCTGGTAAAAGGTCCCCGTGGTCGCAAAACCCACGGCCGAGGCGCGACTTGGCGAGCAGGCGAAGCGCGCGGCCCGCCGTGCAATTCGAACGATTCGCCCGCATTTGGTGCAAAATGCACCGCGGCGACGAGGCGGAAGGTGAAAAGCGAAGATCGGGAAATCGGAAAACGGCAGGAAGGCGGAACGCGAAAGGCGAAAGGCGAAAAATTGAAAAATTGAAAAATTGGAAAACGGCAGAAAGGAGAAAGGGGGAGGCGTTGTTGGTTATCGGTTGTCGGTTGTCGGCTATTGGTTGTCGGTTGTTGGTTTGTTGTTGGCTGGCGGGCGGAGGGGACGGTCCTTCGGGTTCGTTGGGTCCTTCGCTAAACAATTCGGCCAAACCAGAAGTGGAAACGGGGTGGCAGTGCGCGGCAGAGGAAGAAAGTGCTGAGTGCGCCGGATGTTGTGGGCGGGGCGGCCTCATTCCGCGGGAAGGAACGAACGACTCCGCAGGGCTCACGCGGAGGCGCGGAGAACGCGGAGGGGATGCCGCTGGAATGCGTGATGCCCGTCCGGAAATCCGAAGGATGCGACAGTCGCCGAATAAGCCGGTCGGGGACGCGCGTTTGCCGTCTTCTGCGGAGCTGAAAACGCATCGTTTTGTCGTTTGCTGTCGGATTCTTTTACGGTTTCGCCACGGCGGGACAGAGGTGTGAATCCATAACACATTCGCGGGCCAACGCGTTCACGCCGGGGGCATGGATGCTGCTTTGGCGAGGGCGCCCACTCCCCCCCGGGGCTCTCTCCCCACACTTCCCCATGAAGATCCGAGATCTTGCTTTCACCGCGGTCTGCCTGCTGCTCGCGGCGTCGGTCCGCGCTGGCGTGACCACCTACAATGATTCGACGAGTTGGAACAACGCGCTTGGCGGCGCGTCGCTGACCACGCTCACGTTCGACAACACGGTTCCTCCGTACGGCGTGAACGGAAGCGATGGGTTGACGTATGGTGGTGGCCCTTCGGGCGCGATCACCTCGTCGCTCGTGGACAGCGGCGTCACCTTCAACGCCTACAGCCAGGTGTTCTATGTTTCGACCAACGTGTATTGGGATGCCGGTTACCAATCGACCGATTACCTCGACTGGCAGAATGGCGGGAGTGGCTTGGGCTCGCTAACGGTGAATCTGCCATCGCCAGTGACGGCGTTCGGATTCCAGATCGGCAGCTTCAATTCCAGCGGCGGTCTGGCGACTGTGACGGTCGACGGGACACCGTTTTCCATTTCGATGCCATCGAATGCGTATGGGTTCTTCGGCGTGACGAGCACAACGGGGATCAGCAGCTTCTCGGTCCAGGACGACACGAACTGGGCGGTGATGGACAATCTCCAGTTCACGAGCCAGTCCCAGCCGCACTCGTCCGTGCCGGACGGCGGCTCGACGCTGGCGATGGTGCTGGTCGCGGCGGCGACGCTGATGATGGGTCTGATGCCCCGGCGCACGCTGGCGATCGTCGCGGTGACAAACCGGAATACCTGAGCCGCTCGGAGATCGGCTCCCACCTCTCCGGCGCGCTTAACGGCGTGGCGGGGAGGACAGCCCGCGTGTAGAGCCAGTGGCCGGTAACGCGGCGAAATTCGGATTCTTCGCGCATCACGTGTTCGCCGTGTGCGTCGCGATGGAAGGCGGAGAATTCGACGTACGCGAGTTCGGGGGTGGGGCTGGCCTCGTCGTAGTGGATGATCAGCCGAGTCCAATGAACGGGCGGGGTGTTGCGTGGCGGCACGACGGGGCGGTGGGCGGTCGATGCGTCGGTGCGGTGGAGGGTGTGGCCGAGAAGACATCGGGGATGGGCCACTCGCTTACGCTCGCAGCCACGAAGGCAGGGAATCGGGGAATATTCGGAATACACAACGCGTTGGTGCACCGCGGCGGACGCCGATGGCCGCCTTATATCGCGGCACGATAGACCTTGAAAAGCCGACCCGTTGGCTTTCGGATTTAGCCACCCACGTATGAACAATCCCACGCCCGCCGGAGACCTCCCCGTCCACCCTGCTTCCGCGCGCGTGCCGGAGAAGACGTCAGCGGCGGAACGTCCGGGAGGTCCGGTGACGCCGGCGGGGGAGATCCGCGACCGGATGATCCTGATGTCGATCCTGGGGGCGCTGTTGGGGCTGATCGCGGCGGTCGTCGCGTTCTGTCTCTACCGGTTGATCGAACTGATCACGAACCTCGTCTTCTTCCAGCACTGGGCGTTCGGGCAGACCATCATTACGACGCAGCATGTCGGCTGGCTGATCTTCGTCATCCCGGCGATCGGCGGCATCATCATCGGGCTGATGGCGAAATACGGCACGCCGAAGATCCGCGGGCACGGCATTCCGGAGGCGATGGAGGCCGTGCTGTTCAACGAGAGCAAAATCGAGCCACGCGTGGCCGTGCTCAAACCGGTGTCGGCTGCGATCGCGATCGGGACGGGCGGTCCATTTGGCGCGGAAGGTCCGATCATCCAGACCGGCGGCGCCATCGGTTCCATTCTCGGCCAGTGGCTGAAGCTGACTTCAAACGAGCGGAAGACACTGCTGGCGGCGGGCGCCGGCGCCGGCATGGCCGCGACGTTCAGCACCCCGATCGCGGGCGTGATCCTCGCGGTCGAGCTGCTGCTGTTCGAATACAAGCCACGGTCGTTCATCCCGCTCGTGATCGCCACGACGCTGGCGACCACCGCCCGTTTCCTGCTGCTCGGACCGGGGGCGATGTTCAACGTCGGGAGCCCGAACTTCGGAGTCGAAAACGCGACGTTGGTTTATCCGTGGTACATCCTGCTGGGCATCCTGTGCGGGCTGGTCGCGGTGGGATTCAGCAAGTCACTCTATTGGGTGGAGGACCTGTACGAAAAACTGCCGGTGAGCGAACTGTGGTGGCCGGCGATCGGCGGAGTTGGGTTGGGGATCATCGGCTATTTCGTCCCGCGGGTGCTCGGCGTCGGCTACGAGACGATTTCGCAGATCCTGAACGATCGGCTGACCCTGACCGTCCTGATCCTCGTCGTGCTCGCGAAGCCGCTGGCGCTGCTGGTGTCGCTTGGCTCGGGCACCTCCGGCGGCCTGCTGGCGCCGATGTTCATGACCGGCGCGGGATTCGGCTGCCTGTTCGCGCACGTCGTCAACCATTTCGTGCCCGGGCTGCACCTGTCGCCGAGCGCGTGCGCGCTGGTCGCGATGGCGGCGTTCTTCGGATCGGCGGCGCGGGCGCCGTTCACGTTCATCGTCTTCGTTTTTGAACTGACGCGAAATTATGATGCGGTGCTGCCGCTGATGCTGGTCGTCGCGGTCGCCGAGGTCGTGACCCTGATTTTCATGCGGAATTCGACGATCATGACTGAGAAGCTGATCCGCCGCGGCCGGCTGGTGAACCAGGACTACGAAGCCGACGTGTTCCGCCGGATCATGGTGAAGCAGGTGATGGACGCGAGTCCCGTGACGCTGCCGGCGAAAATGAAGGTGGCGGAGCTGTCGGCCCGGATCACGAAGTCCGATCCGACCCTCGGCCGGCATCCCGCGTACATGCTGGTCGACGACGAAGGCCGACTCTCCGGCATCATCACGCGGCAGGACCTCGTCCGGGCGTTCGAACGCGACCCGGAGGGTAACTCCACCCTGCTCGAGGCGGGAACCGCGAATCCGGCGGTGACGCACCCCGACGAGCTGGTGGGCGATGCGCTCGACCGGATGCTGGCGAGCGGATGCGGACGGCTGCCGGTGGTCACCCGGGCGGAGCCGGGCCGGGTGATCGGCTATTTTGGGCGCTCCGCGGTGCTCAACGCCCGGATGCACGCCCGCTGATTTCTATGTCTACTTCCCACAACGTATCCTCTTTCAAACTCCCTCCCTGGGATGAAGGCGGCGGCGGCTTCGGCCTGCGGCGGCTCATGCTGCTGTCCACGCTGACCGCGGCACTTGGCGCGCTGGTCGGCGTCGTTGCCTACTTTCTGTTCCGGCTCATCGGCCTGATCACCAACCTGTCGTTTTACGGCCGGTGGTCCTTTGCGGAGGTTGCTCCGACGACCCAGCACTTGGGGATCTGGGTGATCGTCATTCCGGCGATCGGCGGCCTCGTGGTCGGCCTGCTCGCGCGCTTCGGCTCGCACAAGATCCGCGGGCATGGGATCGACGCGGTGATCGAGGCGGTGCTGTACAATCGCAGCAAGGTGGATCCGGAGATTGCGGTGCTGAAGCCGGCGTCCTCGGCGGTGGTGATCGGCACCGGCGGACCGTTCGGCGTGGAGGGACCGATCATCCAGACCGGCGGGGCGGTGGGCTCGATCATCGGGCAGGCGCTGCACCTGACGGCCTCGGAGCGGAAGACGCTGCTCGCGGCCGGAGCGGCGGCGGGACTGGCGGCGACGTTCAGCACGCCGATCGCGGCGGTGATTCTCGCGATCGAGCTGATCCTCTTCGAATACAAGCCGCGCTCGTTCATCCCGCTGGTCATTGCGACGACGCTGGCGACCACCGTGCGTTTCCTGCTGATGGGGCGCGGCCCGATGGTGGAACTGGGCCCGATCGACTTCGGGTTTGTTCACGCACTGCCGTACTATGTCGTGCTCGGGGTGGTGGCAGGATTTGCCGCCGTCGGTTTCGTCCACGCGCTGGAATGGTTCGAGGACACCTTCGAGCACCTCTCGAAGTTCAAGATCAACGACCTGCTGTGGCCGGCAATTGGCGGGCTCGGTCTCGGCGTGATCGGCTACTTCGTCCCGCGGACGCTCGGCTCCGGCTATGGCACGATTGCCGATCTGCTGAACGGCCGGCTCGCGATCCCGGCGGTGGTGGCGATCCTGATTTTCAAGCCGCTCGCCACGCTGGTGGCGCTGGGTTCGAGGACCTCGGGCGGCACGCTCGCGCCGATGTTCATGACAGGAGCGGCGCTGGGCGGACTGTTCGCCTACGGCGTGAACGCCCTGATCCCGGGGGCCGCGCTGTCACCGGGCGCGTGTGCGATCCTCGCGATGGCGGCGTTTTTCGGGACGTCGGCGCGGGCGCCGTTCGCGTTCATCATTTTCGCGTTTGAGATGACGCGGTCCTACGATGCGATCCTGCCGCTCATGCTGGTGGTCGTGATTGCGCAGGGCGTCGGACTCCGGTTCATGAAGCACTCGGTGATGACGCTGAGCCTGGCACGGAAGGGACTTCCGGTGAACCAGGAATACGAGGCCGACGTGTTCCAGCGCGTGACCGTCGGACTGGTGATGGACGAGGAGGCGATGACGATCCACGACCACGAGACGGTGGAGACGCTTTCGACGCGGATCGCCAACGGCGAGCCCGGGCTGATGCGCCACCCGGCGTTTCCGATCCTGAATCGCCAGAACGAACTGATCGGAATCGTGACGCGTGGCGACCTGGTGCGCGCGTTCGAGCGGGATCCGTCGGGGCGGATGACGGTGCTCGAAGCGGGCAAGCGGAATCCCGTCGTGGCGTACCCGGACGAACTCGTCGACGAAGCGTTGAACCGGATGCTGCGTCAGGGTTGCGGCCGGCTGCCGGTGGTGAGTCGCGACGACCCGAAGCGGGTGGTCGGCTATCTCGGTCGCGCGGCGGTATTGAATGCGCGGTTACAGCGGATCGCCGAGGAGCATGTGCGCGAGCCCGGCTGGCTGAGCCGGTTCGGTGAGGTCCGAAAGGCGGAGGCGAGCTAACAACCGGTGCATGCCTGCGGCGCGGAGCTCCCACTCCGCGCCCTACCAGGATCGAACCGAACGTGTGCGGCGGGGCGGCCAGCCGGTTGGCCGCCTATCGGGTGACGCGGTAGCGGAGCCAGACGACGCCGCCGGGGCGGTGGTGAACACCGAGGAGGCGAAGAGGGGTGCCGAGTTTCCCGAGTTTCGCATCGGGAGCGTCGAACACCGTCGGCACGTTCT
>DASZYH010000041.1:0-13057 GCA_035545515.1 Opitutaceae bacterium | reverse complement strand
TTCATGGAGCCGGGTTGTATCGGGTGAGTGGAAGGCGGTGAGAGGGAGTTGGGGATTAGTAGTTGGGAGTTGGGTAGTTGGTAGTTGGTAGTTCGTTTTTCTCACGTGGCTGCGAGCGTGAGCGAGTGGCCGGATCGATGTGGCTGCGAGCGCCAGCGAGCGGATGCTTTTCGTGGCCGCGAGCGTATCCGCTCGACCCAACGCGATGAGGACATCGCGTTCCACCGACTCACAGCCTGTTTGTAGGCGCGGTGACCTCACCGCGCGGGGCCTGGCGATCGTGTGTTCCCGCGCGGTGGAGGCACCGCGCCTGCAATAATTGAGGCCATAGCCAGTCGCTATACTCTCTCGGGTTCAGCGACATCCCAGTCTGTAAACCTTCCCGCTTTCACGAATTCTCGATTTTATCATCGTCCCGTTTCCAGCTCTTCCCATTTTCCGTTTCTCCGCTTTCTCGATTTTCCACTTTCCCGCTTTTTCAGTTTTCCCCATTTCCGCTTATCGATTCTTCCGCTTTTCCGATTTCCCGCTCTTCCGCTCTTCCGATTTTCCCCATTTCCACCCGTGTCCCGCCTATCCCGTCTGGTCTTCGCTTCGCTTTGTCTCCGTCTGTGCGTTCCGGCGATCGCCGCCCCGCTCGTTCCGCTCGAGGATTTCATCCGCGATCCCGATGTGTCGCAGATGCACCTTTCGCCTGACGGCGCCTACGAATCGCTCCTTCACGACTCCGGCGGCCAGCCATCCGTCTGCTGCCAACCCGTTGGCACTCACAATGCCACTGTATTCGATCTTGGCACCCGGAGCGCCGCCGGTGAATACGCACCGCGCAGTGTCTACAAGTACGAATGGGTCGGAAACGACCGGCTCATGCTGTGGACCGAGGTGTGGAACTATCGCTATGGCATGATCGCCGCGAATCGCGACGGCAGCGCCGTGGAAGGCGTGAGCGGACTTGAAACCCTCCCGGTGACCCGGGGGGTATACGTCAACGTCAACCTCGATTCCCTGCTCTGGGCGAGCCGCTGCATCTACAATTTCAACGATCCGGGCCACAGCGTCCTGTTGCTCGATGAGCACACGTACAACAGCCCGAGCCGCCTTTATCCGGATGTCGTTCGCGTCAGCACCATGACCCACGCCACGGTAACCGTCGCGAAGAATCCCGGCAATGTCGTCGGCTGGGGCGTCGACCACTCCGGACAGGTCCGCATCGGCGTCACGATGGACGACCACCTGAAAACCGGTGCCATTCAGCGGTCGGATGACTCAGCTCCGTGGAAGCCGCTCGGGTTCCCCGATCTCAAGATCCCGGGGGTCTGGGCATTCGATGCCGACAACCGGCATCTGTTCGTGTCAGCGCTTTCGCCGCAGAATCGAACGGCACTTTATCGCGTCGACCTCGCTCACCCGACACATCCCGATCTCGTGGCGAGCGACCCGGAGTATGATGTGCTGCCGGAGGGCATGACGATTCGGCCAGACGTCGATGGCCACATGCTGGAGGCCCCAGTCTTCTCCTATTCCCGGAATGTACTGATCGGCCTCAAGTACCTGCGTGAAGGTCCGCAGGTTCACTGGTTCGATCCGACGTTCGAACGGTACCAGCAGGCGGTCGACCACGCCATGCCGCATACCTTCAATCTTTGCGTCGACTTCTCGTGGGATGAAAAGCGCATCCTCTATTTCTGTTTCTCCGATCGCGATCCGGGTACCTACGTCCTGCTGGACGCCAAAAACAAATCGATCCAGTCCGTCGCCAAGCGCCGTCCCTGGATCAACCCGGATGCGATGGCGCGGATGTTCCCCGTCGCGTATCGCGCCAGGGATGGCGTGACGATCCACGGCTACGTGACGGTGCCGGTCGGAGTTCAGCCGAAACACCTGCCGCTCGTCGTCATGCCGCACGGCGGCCCGTGGGTGCGCGATGTCTGGGCGTTCGACCCGCTGGTCCAGTTCCTCGCGAACCGTGGCTATGCCGTCCTGCAGATGAACTACCGCGGCTCACCGGGCTATGGCCACGAGTTCTACAAGCTCGGCCAGAAAGAGATTGGCGGTCGCATCCAGGACGACATCGAGGACGGCACCCGCTGGGCCATCGCCGGCGGCCTCGCCGATCCCCACCGGATCGCGATCGTGGGTGCCAGCTACGGCGGCTACTCGGCGTTGTACGCGCTCGGACACAATCCCGGCCTTTACCGCTGCGGAATCTCGATCGACGGCGTGACGGACTGGGTCCGGATTTTCCACAAGCTCGACGACGAGGCGTACAAGTTCTCGCGTGCCTACTGGATCGAGAACGTCGGCGATCCCCACAAGGACGAGGCCGAGCTGAAGGCCATCTCGCCGGTGACCTTTGCCGCAAAAATCACCGATCCCCTGTTGGTTATCCAAGGCAGCCAGGACCACGTCGTGCTGCCATCCCAGGCCCACGAACTGGTCGACGCGATGAAGTCCGCGGGCCGAAACCCCGAGACGCTCTATCTTTCCGACAACGGACACGGCATGACGACGTTCAAGGGCCGGCGCGACGGTTATCAGGCGATCGAGCGGTTTCTCGCCGTGCACCTGGGTGGTCCAAGCGGACGTTGAGCCGAGGGCGATAACTGCGGCAGCAGGGCTGGGACTCCATCCGCAGCAGCGGCGGGGTCAGGCGACCCCGCCCTACATCGCACCATGGCGCGGAAGGGACTCCGCGCCCTACCGGCGGGTACGGCCGTTAAACCACACTAGCGGGGCGGCTCGCCAACATCCGCCGGATCACGTCCGACCGCGCAGCGCCATGAACAGGATGTGCGCCGGCTTTTTCGTCGTCCAATCGCCCTGCAGATGCCATTGCGCGATCTTCGACCAGTCCATCCTGCCGTCGGCGCCCTTGTCCTTCGTCGAGACGGTGAAATCCGAAACCTTCACGCGCATCCACAGCGGCTGTCCTGGCATGAGCTGGTCGACCCGCACGCGCGCCCAGCACTGGGTGCCGTCACCATCGACGAACATGATCGTGTATTCCGGCACCTCGTTCCCTGGCTGAACCGCCAGCGCCAGCTCGATATACGCGCATTGGCTCAGGTCGATCGGTGTCTCGAGTGTCTGGCCGAAGCCGCCGTTGCCCTGGGCGCCCTTCGCACCGAGGACGGCAAAACCGGCCTTTTGCGCCACTGCCATTGCGCCCTGCCAGGTCTCATAGGCCGAAACGCCGGCGACCTTTTCGGTCAGGTTGGCGATCATGATTACGCGGCTGGCGGGGGCGGCAGCCGCCGGAGCCGATTCGGCCGCGATGGCGGCGGGCACGAGCGCGGCCAGAGTGAAGGCCGCGACAAAACAACGGGTAAGCGGGTTCATGGAATCCAGGGGTTTGAAAGCGCGGCGGTTGTATCCATTTCTCCGGCACTCGTCCACCCTCTTGCGCAGCGAAACCCGCTGCGTTCCTGCGCGGTGGGGTCACCGCGCCTACAGGGCCAAGTGGCTCGATCCAACGCGATGAGGACATCGCGTTCCACCAGTTTCGCTCAAACCAACGCCACGTCGCGTTTGATCACGCGAGGCTTGTTTGTGGGTGCGGTGACCTCACTGCGCGAGGGCGTGGCGCAAGGCTTGTGTGAGGGTGCACCCTCACACGGGCGCGCGGGCGGCGTTGACGAGCATGTAGATGATCATTGCCGCGGCGAGCACGGCCAGCACGACCGTCACGAACACCACCAACGAGCGATTCGGCTCAACCTCGCCCCGCTCGATCGACTGGTTCAAAACGTGAAACCGCCACGCCGCCAGGATCACCATGATGCCTCCGGCCGCGATCATTGCCACGCCGAGCGGCAGCGACATGCCGGATCCCTGATGCCGGACGTTCGGATCGATGCGCTCGGCAAATTCGCGCAACCACAGGCTGAATTTCGCCACGACGAACCCGAGGCTCATGATGGCGATGCAGGTTCGGACCCAGGCGAGGAAGGTTCGCTCGGCGGCCAGGTGCTCGCTGGCGCGGCGGTCGTCCGAAATCGGTGCTTTCTGCGGCATGGGATCCGAGGTCATAACGGGATCAGAGTAGAACGCTTTCCGGCCGGCGAGTTCGTTCAATTCGCGTCAGGGTCCGCCGGCGCCCGCCGGCACCGCACCGAGCTGCTTCGCCCTCTGGAAGTGCGTCTCCGCCTCGCTTTCCCGTCCGACGCTCGCGAGGGCCAGTGCAAGGTTCAGGTGGGTGCGTCCCAGGTTCGGATCGAGCCGGAGCGCCGCTTCAAACTGCGCAATCGCCTCCGCCGTCCGGCCCGCAATCAGGAGCGAGATGCCCAGGTTGTTGTGCACCTCGGCCGCGTCCGGCGCCAGCTTCAGCGCCGCCTCGTACTCCGCAATCGCTTCGGGCTGACGATCAGCCTCGCGGTAGGCATTGCCGAGGTTGTTGTGCGCGGCCGCCAAATTGGGATTCAGGCGCAGCGCCTCGCGATACTCGGCGATCGCCTCCGGTGCCCGCCCGGCGGCGCGCAACGCATTGCCGAGATTGTCGTGCACGGTCGCGAGGTTCGGATCGATCTGCAACGCCTGCCGGTAACGCGCGATCGCCTCCGGCACATGGCCGGCCCGCTGCAAGGCCAGCCCGATCTCGTTGAGCGCCTCGGTGTACCGGGAGTTGATCCGCAGCGCCTGCTCGTAATGCGCCATCGCCTCGCCGTCCCGGCCCGCCTCCTCCAACGCCCGCCCGAGACCGACCTCCGCGTCCGGCATGGCGGGGTTGATCCGCAGGGCCTGCTCATACCGCGCAATCGCCTCGGGCAACCGGCCCAGTTTCCGCAATGCGTTTCCGGCGTTGTACGCCGGCTCGGCGTAGTCCGGCTTCAGCCGCAGGGCTTCGTCGAATTGCACCACCGCATCCGCCGGACGTCCCGACTGCGCGAGGATGTTGCCATAATTGTTATGCGCAAAAGCGTTGCCCGGCCGACTCAGCACCGTGTCGCGCCAGATACCGACGTCGGTGTGATAAATCGTATTGCGCTGTGCCGTCAGGGCACCGAGGGCCAGAGCCCCACCGACGATGACCGTGGCACCGCGACGCCCCAGGCCGCGCAGCACGGCCAGAACCGCGACGACGACCACCGGCGCCAGCGCGAGATACATGCGATGCTCCGCCAGGGTCTGACGGTTGCCCGGCACCAGCGAGGTCGGAGCCAGGATGGCAAAAAACCAGAAACCCAGGAACCCCAGTCGGGGCCGGCGCACCAGCGCGATGAGCGTCGCGGCGATCAGGAGCAGGATTCCCGGCACATACGGCGCAATGTCGACCGCCGATCTCGCCCACTGCACACCGTAGTCGACGATCAGCGGGTGTGGCCAGACGGCGAGCCAGAGGTAATGCGACAGCGCCTGGAACTGCGTTGCCGCGTAGGCCCAGAAGCTTACGACCCCGAAGCCCGCCGTCCCGCCGCGATCGGACGCGTGCAGCACCAGTGCCAGCAGCACGATCCACGTCGACGCGAGCGCGAGGTGCACCCGGCCGCGCCGGCGAAAGGCGGCGGCGAAGCTTCCCGCCAGGAACGCCCGGTCGTAGAGGAGCACGATGACCGGAATCGAAACCGTCACCTCCTTGGTCATCACGCCGAGCAGGCAGGAGATGAACGAAAGCCAAAACCACCGCCACGATCGCGCGCGTATTCGCGGATCCGTTGCCGTCCGACTCGCTGGCTCCGTCGCATTCAACTCGGCCCCGCGGATGAAACCGTAGAGCGCGAAAAGGTAGAACAGTCCCATCAGCGACTCCGCCCGCTGCACGATATACGTCACTGACTCCGTCTGGAGCGGGTGAATCGTCCAGACCAGCGCCACCAGGAAAGCGGCGGTCGTCGCTCGCGCGCCGCCGGTCGTGGCCGTCGGCCGTCCCGGCGGCAGCGGCCGCACTTCGTTCCGATCCGCCACGAGCAGGAGCGTGCGCCGCACGATTCCAAACAGCGTCAATCCCGCGAGCAGATGAATGAGCAGATTCAGTGCGTGGTAGCTCCAGACACTGTCGCCGCTGAGGACCTGGTTGACCGCAAACGAGAAATTCAGGAACGGCCGGCCGGTCACCGTCACACCCCCGCCGGGCGGCAAAAACGACGACAGGAGACCGTGCAGCGTCGGGTTCTGCGGAATCGACATCAGGTCGTCGAAGATGAACGGCCCGGAAAAGCTGTTCGCATACGCCGCGACGCCGGCAACGACGAGTCCGGCGATGGCGGCAGCGACTCCCCGGCCGGAATCTCGCGGTGGGGTCGGCACGTCCTCTTGGCGTCGTCTCGCGCTCATCGGCAGTGGTCCACCGGGGCTACACTTCTGCCGAAACCAGGACGACGCGCTCGCCGCTCATCATCGTTTTTCCGCAGGGTACGTGTTGCGCCATTGCTTCCACTGTGGAAAGCGGCCCCACCCGATGCGAGCATCAAGCGCCCCGCGATCCGCGCCCGATCGCGCAACCGTTCCGGCCCTTTGGTGGAACGCGATGTCCCCATCGCGTTGGATCGAGCCACTTAGCCCTGTAGGCGCGGTGACCCCACCGCGCGGGATGGTGCGAGCGCCACGCCTCGCGTGGTGAGGTCACCGCGCCCACAAACAAGCCTCGCGTGGAACGCGATGTCTACATCCCGAGTCGACTCGATCAAAGCCAGCCCGATGGGGACATCGGGCTCCACCGACGGGTGACGCGCTTACCGCACGGCGTGAGCATGGTCACGGCCTACGGGCTCGATGTAGGGCGGGGTCGCCCATGGCCGCCGTAGCCTTTGGCGAAGGTGGCTGACCTTGCCTTTGTCCGGTTGCTCGAAACGGATCGAGGCGGGGTCAGGCGACCCCACCCTACACTCAAAAAAAAGGCGGCGCCCATGCGCCGCCTTTGCGTCTCAATCAAAGGGAGAATCAGTTCACGGACTGGATCGTCTTGATGATCCGGCCGGCGACCAGGTACGGGTCGGCGGCGGAATTCGGACGGCGGTCCTCGAGATAGCCCTTGTAGCCGTGGTTGATGAAATTGACCGGCATGCGGACCGAGGCGCCGCGGTCCGACAAACCGTAGCTGAACTTGTCGATCGACTGCGTCTCGTGCAGGCCGGTGAGGCGAAGGTGGTTGTCCGGACCGTACACCGCCACGTGTTCATCCATGTTCTTCGAGAACGCTCCCATGAGCTTCTCGAAGTACTCCTTCCCGCCGACCTCGCGGATGTGCTTCGTCGAGAAATTCGTGTGCATGCCGGAGCCGTTCCAGTCGAGCGGAGCGTTGTACGCGGCGCGGATCGGCTTGCAGTGCCACTCGATGTCGACGCCGTAGGGTTCACACAGACGCATCATCAGGTAGCGGGCGACCCAGAGCTGGTCGGCGGCGTTCTTGGAGCCTTTGCCGAAGATTTGGAACTCCCACTGGCCCTTCGCGACCTCGGAGTTGATCCCCTCGATGTTGATGCCGGCGTCGATGCACGCATCGATGTGCTTCTCCGTCAGCTCACGCGCCGTGCAACCGACGTGCTTGAAGCCGACGCCGGTGTAATACGGTCCCTGCGGAGCCGGGAATCCGTCCGACGGGAAGCCGAGCGGCTTGCCGTCCTTGAAGAAGAAATACTCCTGCTCGAATCCAAACCATGCATCGGGATCGTCCGGGATCGTGGCGCGCGTATTGGTCGGATGCGGCTGGCCGTTCGGCAGCAGCACCTCCGACATGACGAGGAAGCCGTTGCGCCGGCTGCTGTCGGGAAACAGTGCCACCGGCTTGAGGAGGCAGTCGGAGCTCTTGCCCTCGGCCTGCTGGGTGGAACTGCCGTCGAAGCCCCACATGGGCAGGTCCGCCAGCGTCAGTTTCGTGGGGTCACCGTCGATGATCTTGGTCTTCGAGCGGAGGGTGGCGACGGGCTTGTACCCGTCGAGCCAGATGTATTCGAGTTTGAGCTTTGCCATTTTGTTGTGCGGGAGGGTTGAGGGAATAAACCGGAAATATCTGTTGCACGTTCCGTGCCGGACCCGGCCCGGAAACGGTCGGGCGCCCGATTTTTTCGGGTAGGGCGGCCAGTCCCTTGGCCGCCTCGGTTTGATCGGAAATCGATTGGGTGTTCGGTCCGAGGCGCGGAAGGGACTCCGCGCCCTACCTTGCTCAAGCAATCGCGCATGGCGATCACGTATTCCCGCGCGGTGAGGTCACCGCGCCTACAGGGCTGTGGCTCAAGCAACGCGATGGGACATTGCGTTCCACCAGGCTCTACACCGCCTGGTCGCCGGTTTCGCCGGTGCGGATCCGGACGATCTCGTCGAGCGGGACCACGAAGATCTTGCCGTCGCCGATCTTCCCCGTCTTGGCCGCGCCAACGACGGCCTCGACGGCCTTGGCGGCGAGCTCGTCGCTGACGGCGACCTCGATCTTCACCTTGGGCAGGAAATCGACGGTGTACTCGCTGCCGCGATAGATTTCGGTGTGGCCCTTCTGCCGGCCGAAGCCCTTCACCTCGGTGACAGTCATGCCTTCGATGCCGGCCTGCGCCAGCGCCTCCTTCACCTCCTCGAGCTTGAACGGCTTGATGATCGCAATGATGAGTTTCATGGAAGTGCGGTTGAGGGGTTAGGCCTTCGCCTCGTAAATGTAGCCTTCTTCGCCGTGGTCGGTGATATCCAGGCCCTCGGTTTCGCCCTCGATCGAGGGACGCAGTCCGATGGTCGCCTTCACGAGGAATCCGATGATCACGGTGCCGACGATGGCGAAAACGAGGGTGAGTCCGATCGCCTTGAGCTGCTCCCAGACCAGCGGTTGCAGGAACGAGTCGGTCACCTTGTCCTTCAGGTTCATCGCGAGATTTCCGTTCGCGCTGTTCCGGGCCAGCACGCCCGTGAGGAACGCCCCGATGGTGCCGCCGACCGCATGGACGCCGAACGTGTCGAGGGCGTCGTCGTACCCGAACCAGCCCTTGACCTTGAAGCAGAAGAACCACGGGACCAGGCCGGCGATGATGCCGATGGCCACCGCGCCGCTCGGCGTCACAAAGCCGCACGCCGGCGTGATGACGACCAGGCCCGCGACCGCGCCGGAACAGAAGCCGAGCACGCTGGGCTTCTTGCGCACGATCCACTCCATCATCGGCCACACGAACGAAGCGACCGCGGTCGCGAGCGTCGTGGTGGTGAATGCGTTTGCCGCGATGCCATCGGCCGCGACCGCGCTGCCGGCGTTGAAGCCGTACCATCCGACCCAGAGCATGCCGGTGCCGACCATGCAGAGCACGAGGCTGTGCGGCGGCATCGGCGTTTTTCCGAAGCCAATCCGCTTGCCCACGATCAGGCACAGGATCAGCGCGGACCAGCCGGAGGTCATGTGCACGACGGTGCCCCCGGCAAAATCGATCGCCTTGATGGAGGCGTTGGCATTCCAGACTCCGTTCATGAACCCGTCGATGCCCCAGACCGCGTGGGCGATCGGGAAGTAGACCACGAACATCCAGAGCGTCATGAACAGGAAGATCGCGGAGAACTTCACGCGCTCCGCGATCGCACCGACGATCAGGGCGGGCGTGATGATCGCGAACATGAGCTGGTACATCGCGAAGACGTTCTGCGACACCCAGTACGAGTAGTCCGTGTTCGGGGCCGAACCGACGTCCTTCAGGAACGCGAAGCCAAGACCGCCCAGGAACGAACCGCCGCTGTGAAACACGAGACTGTACCCGACCGCCCACCAGAGGATCGTCACCCACCCGGCCAGCAAGAGGCATTGCGCCATCACCGAGAGCACGTTCTTCCGGCGTACCAGGCCACCGTAGAAGAGCGCCAGGCCGGGGAGCGTCATGAAGAGCACCAGCGCGGCGGACGTCATCTGCCAGGCGTTGTGTCCGGGGCCCGAGGTGCCCACGGCGGGAATGGTGAGCCCCGCCGGGATGGTCGGATTCCCGTCCTTGTCCTTCGGACCGGTTTTCAACCCGGCGCTGGGATCGCTGTTCGTCAGGTACGCCTCGATCCCGGCGACGCGTTGTTCGAGGGTTGGAGCAGGAGGCGTCGAAGACGCGGCCGCCTGGGCAAAGGCGGCGTGGTTCAGGACCGTGACGAGCAAGCCACCGAGGGCGAGAAGCCGGAGCGCGCGATTTATGAGTTGCATATGGGTTGAGCCGAGAGAGCCCGAGGGGGTTTCTCCTCGGGTGTGGACGGCGCCCGGTTGAGCACGGCCGATGCCAGCGCGGGAAAATAATAAACAAAAAATAAACGCCGGCCTTTCGGCCGACGTTCTGCCACCGCAACCTGGGGCACCGCGGTGCAATACGACCACGCAGTCCTCCGGAGATCCGGCGCGGTTAGAGCCGTTGAAACCGCGCTGTAGCCGATCGCCGGCGCGATGCCTCAGGCGGTACGCGGAGTCTCTTCCGCGCCAACGCGATCGCGCATGGCGCCGAGAACGGAATCAGGCCACCGCGTGCGGCGCCTGCGACAAGATCGGGCTGCTTCAGCGGTCGATGAAAATGCCCTTGCGGCCGGCGACTTCGATCCAGGTGCGCGGGATTGGCGCAAAGGCCAGCAGATACACCTGGTCATTCACGAGTTCACCACGTTTGCCGTCGAAAATCATGACGCCAACCTGGCTGCCGGCCGGGACCGGCATGATGATCAGGGTGTCGATCGATTCGGGCCGGTACGGCGCGACCAGCTCGTGCCCGTGCTTTCGGGCAAACTCGAGTTGGGCCGAAGCGGCCGCTTGCGAGCGGATCACCGCGGCCTTCAACGCGCTGTCACCGGGTTTGTAGGGCCACGAAACCTTGACCTCGCCATCGGAGGATTCGCCGTCGGGGTGCTGCGCCGCGGCGGCGACGGGCTCGGGTTTGGCAGGAGCCGGAGGGGCCCACGCCATCTTCCATTCCTTCGCGGACACGGGATGAGAGCGAACCCGCCAGAAGCCGACTCCGGCGAACACGGCGAGCAGCACCCAACTCGCCACGCCCAGGAGACGAACGCTCGAAAATCGCGGAAGCTCGGGCAAAGGGATGGGGGCTGGCTCGATGCCGGTCAGGCCGGCGATTTCGGCGCGCACCTTGTCCAGTTCGGCCTCGAGCGCGGGCTGGCTGACGCCGCGACCGGCCGTCCTCAATTCGCGGCGGCAGCGGACGGGACCGTCGCGCCAGCTCCATTTGGCCTCCGGCAGCACCGCCTGGAGCGCCCGACGCTGGATGGGAGTCACGGCGATGCGCAGGAGAACCGCGAGGATGACGGGCACCAGGGCCACCGCGAGGCCGACAGGACCAGGCCAGAGCACAATCGCGGCCGAGCCGACGAGGAGCCAGGACAGCACGAGCCACCCCCACCCGCTGAACACCAGCAGACCCGTGCCGAGTGCCGACTGCCAGCCCGGCCAGGTCAGCGCCCGGATCAGCTCCCCTCCCCGCGTTCGCAGCGCCTCGTACCGGCGGCGCGCGGCCTCCGCATGCGTGAAGAATTTGAAACGCTCGGGCGCCCCGGCCGCCCACGCCAGCAGCACGAGTTCGGTCCGGTTCGGATTTGTCGCGGCGATCAGCTTCGCCATGGCGGGATGATCCGATCCGGCGAATTGTTGGGTCAGCGTGTCCCGAGTCGCGCGAAGGGTCGGGATCGGTTCGAGCGCGAGGCGGAACAGCCGGGCGGCCCCGGGAACGTCGTTGGCCGCCAGCCAGCCATGTCGGCGAAGGGTGCCCTCCGCGTCGCCGGTGGTGCGACCAAGCTCCGTCAGCAGTCGCCCGGCTTCCGGATCGATTCTCTCGATCTGGAGCGCGTTCGACCGCGTGCTCAGGGCACGGAGAATCATCAATCCGTCCGCCTCGCCAAGCTCCGTCAGCATCGCCGAGACCGTTGTGCTGTCGAACGCGCGTCCCCGCCAGATCAGGCGGCCGGCTGAAAGCTGCAGCAGCGCGATGATCGTCACCGCCTCGCGCTGCGCGGCCGGCGTCGAAAGCTTCAGGGGCAGCGCATCGGCGAGTTCGAGCGCCGAGGTGAGTTGCTCGTGCGCCGCGAGTTGGTTCTGCGACCAATGCAGGAAGTGCGCGAGCGTCCCGGGCGTCGTCGGCTCGAACAGCTGCACGCTGTTGTCGGCCCAATGTTCCGCGGACTGGAGGAGGGCCGCGGTCTCCGGAACCGTGCACGGCCGCCCGCGCCAACGGAAGTGGGTGTCGGCCCGCGGCGTTGCGTAGTGCTCCTTCACGGGAAGCCCGCGCACCCAACGATCGATGTTGTCGCCGGTCCAGCGGGATTCCTTCGCACTGGTGAGCAGGCCGCGGAGCAGCAGCGCGACCTGCGGATCGAGGCCGGTCATGGTCTCGACCGCACCGGCCCGCGGGCCCTTCGGGTCAGCCTCCTGGAGCAGCGCCTCGGCCTTCGCGCGGGCTTCCGCGGTGGGCGGCCGCGTTTCCAGGCCGCTGAGGACGTTGACGATGTGCCGGCCAAGCACGAGTTCCTGGACGACGCGTCCCAACGACCACCAGTCCCAACCGCAGAGCGACGGTCCGGGCACATGGACGCTAAGACCGAGCGCCTCCGGCGGCGCATAGAATGGATCTGCGGCTGCCGGGATCGGCTGGTCGCGATCGAACGACGTCAGCGCGTCGAGCCCGGCGATCGTGCAGTGCAGGTTCTTTCCGTCGTCCGCGATGAAGACGGCCTCGGGAGTCAGCCCGAGATGAACGAGTTCGAACGCGTGCAATGCCGCCAGCGCCTCCGCGAGTTGCGCCACGATCGCCTTCACTGTATCCGGCGGAACGAGCGTCCGGCCGGCCCGCCACGTCTGGAGCGGCACTCCCGGCACGACGTCGGCGATCTCCACACGCCACGCACCGGTATGCTGCGCATCACGCGCATGTTGCAGGTGCGGCGAGTCGATTCCGCCGAGCTTCGCCCACGCCTGGGCGCGCACGTCCGGATTGTCGCGGCGCACCGCCCGCAGGATGACTTCGCAACCGGCGTCCCGAGCCCGCCCCCGCCAGGCCGGCGAGCCGGCTGGGGCCGTGATTTCCTCGATGATCTCGTATTTGTCCCGCCAAAGGCCGCCGACAACCGGGAGTTCTGGATCGGTAGGCAAGGAACCAGGGGAGGTCACCGACGCGCCGGCGCCGAC